>DASYUQ010000137.1 GCA_036001065.1 Candidatus Methylomirabilota bacterium | reverse complement strand
TCTTCTCGGCCATGCGCGTGGGCATGAAGATGGCCATGGCCTCGTCGATGACCTTGTTGGTGATCACGGTGTGGCCCTGCTCGATGGCGTAACGCAGGAGCGCGGTGCGCGCGACGCCCTTGACCTGGAGCGGCACGCGCTCCATGCGGGCCTCCGCCTCCTCGGTCCACGAGATGATCTCTTCCGCCTTGACGTCGAGCGGCGGGTAGAACTTGCCGCCGGTGAGCAGGACGTTGCACGGCGCGAGGCGCAGCAGATTTTCGGTGTTGGACCCCAGATCGACCTCGCGCTCGTCGGAGTGCACGCCGACGCGGCCGAGGATGAGGAGCCACGGCTGCTCCTTGCGGACGAAGGTCAGAATTTTCTCGAAACACTTTCCATCGAGGAGCGTGATGGAGAGATCGACGCCATCTTCCGCCGCCAGCTTGCGGCCGATCTCCAGGTGCGACTGGTAGATCTTCGCCAGGCCGGTGTCGATGATCTCTTCGTGGAGCTGCTCCTGCTCCTTGAAGCGGAAGATCTTCGACGCCTTCTCGTTGAGCACGCCCACGATCCCGTTGAACATGGCGTAGTGCAGGTAGGGATCGTAGACGGCGACTGCCTGCAGGGGCCGGCCGAGGGCCTTGGCCAGCGCGATGCCGAGCTTGAGGCCGTTGAAGGACTGGGGGGAGCCGTCGAGACCGACCACGATCGCGCCCTGCTGGTCCCTCAGCGGATCGTGGTTGCGGACGACGAGCGTGTCCGTGGAGACCCGGCGTACGAAGCGCTCGGTCACCGACCCCAGGTGGCTGTCCTTGACCGCGCCCATGCCGAGGGCGCCCATGATGACGAGGTCGTAGTCGGATGCCCGGGCGTCCTCGATGAGCGCTTTGTAGTGCTTGCCGTCCATCATCTTGCGCTCGAAGCCCAGCCCGGCCGCCTCCGCCTTCCGGGCCATCACGTCGAGATAGGAGTCGGAGATGAGCTGCAGCCCCATGGCGATGAGGGAGTCGTGGATCTTCCGCTGGCGCTCGAGCTCCTGCTCGTCCTTGTACTCCTCCGGCAGCGTGTACTCCATCTGCTTGAACCGGTAGTCGTGCAACCGGGCGGCGTACACGTGACAACCCGTCAGCGTCGCGCCGAACGCCCGGCCCAGCTCGACCGCCAGGTCGATCGCCCGGTTCGAGTAGTCCGAGTTGTCCACCGGAACGTAGATGTGCTTGTACATGGACTCTCCCCCTCGCTCGTGAGCGCTCAGCGCAGCTCGAACTCGACCATCGCCGTGGCGTTGGGCGCGATCGTGACCTCTTTCGTGACCGTCCGCGCCTCGTCGTAGACGGGACGCCCGTCCTTGTCGACACCCTGGGGGCGGAACCCCTCGTGCCACATGGTGACCCGGTACCGGCCCGGCGGCACCCCGTCGATGCGGAACGCGCCCCGCTCGTCGGTGACGGCGAAGTAGGGGCTGTCGTGGACGTAGAGCCAGCCGAACATGTGCGTGTGGGCGTCGCACAGCACGCGGACGGGACCGGGCTTGACGAGCTTCCTGGTGATCTCGATGACCTGGCCGGCGTTGGGGAGGGCCAGGTTGAAGACCGTCAGCTTGCCGGACGAGCCCGCGGTGCCGGCGTGAAACCCGTGGGTGTTGTGCAGGATCGGATCGGAGTTCTTCACACGCGTGCGCTCGCCGACCATGGTCGCGGCCACATGGGGCACGAACCGGCACTGGTGGTTGTCGACCACCACGCCGCCGCTCGGCTTCTTGCCCCGCCCGACGCCCTCGATGAGGACCACGCTGCCGCGCACTCCGCGATCAGCGCCGCCCACCACCAGCGCCTCCGACTCCTTGACCTCGCCGCAGACCTCGCGGTTCTTGTTCACGCGGATGGGCTCGAGCCTGGGCGGCGTGCCGGCGAACCTCACGGCGCCGGCGAGCATGCCGCCGTCCTTCACCACGACCTCCTCGTACGCCGCCCCCGCCCCCCCCGGGACGAGGCCAAGCCCCAGAATGAGCACAAGCGTGAGAATGGCCGCCTTCGAGCGCCGGCTTCGCCGGCGCCACTCTCCTGGGGGGAGGCATCGGAGGGGGCCGCCGAGGCCCCCTCCGACTATTGCTCGGGGTTCACGAAGTACTCGAGCGCCAGCCAGAGGCTGCGGCTGTAGCGGAAGAACCAGAGCGGAAAGACGACGAGGAAGGGGACCCAGATCGCGAACTGCGCCGCCGTCGAGATCCCGGCCCGCGACCAGAGTACGAAGTACCCGCCGACGGCGATCACCGTCGTGACCGCGTAGTTGATGTAGATCGCGCCCACGAAGTACCCCTGGGCGCGCTCGAAGCGGAGCCCGCAGAACCGGCACTCGCGCGCCATGGCGAACCAGCCCCGGAACAGTGGTGTCTCCCCGCAGCGGGGGCACCGCAGGCGCAAGGCCCGCCGGACGGCGCGGGCGGCCCGGGCCCGCTGGTCTTCGACGGGCATGGCTCACCTCAGTGCTTGGCGGGCGCGTGCGCCGCCGGCTTCTTGACAGCGGTCTTGTGGTCGACGGCGAAGCCGTCGGGGAGCACGACGAAGACCAGCAGCGTGGCGATGACGAGGGGCGTGATGGCGATGAGTCCGAGCGTCCGGGTCTCGAATCTCAGATGCATGAAGTACATCGCCACCAGCGCCGCCTTGCCCAGCGCCAGCGCCACCAGGAGCACGCCGATCGTGAGCTTGGCCAGCGGCAGGAAGATGACCGCCAGCTCGATCACCGTCAACGCCGCCAGGTACCAGAAGACCGCCATGTAGTTCGGATGCTTGTGTTCCGCCGTGGCCGCCATCGGTCCCCCTACAGCAGGTACATGAAGGTGAAGACCATGATCCAGACCAGGTCGACGAAGTGCCAGTACAGGCCAGTGATCTCCACCGCGTTGTAACTGGCCGCCGGGTCCGGACGGTTCGTCACGTAGCGGATGATGGAGAGCAGATAGATGACGCCTCCGGTCACGTGCAGGCCATGGAAGCCGGTGACGATGAAGAAGGAGGCGCCGAAGAGGCTCGCGCCCCAGGGATTGCCGTTGATGTGCAGCCCCTCCCGGATCAGCTTCGACCACTCGTAGGCCTGCAGGCTCACGAAGATGGCCCCGCCCAGCGCGGTGTAGAAGAGGAACCACCGGCACCGGATCCGATCGCCCTTGCCCAGCCACTCGAGCGCCTTCACCATCGTCACGCTCGAGCAGATGAGGAGGAAGGTCATGAAGGCCGTGAGGTTGATGCCCAGGACGTCGAAGGGGATGGGCCAGTCGAGGCTCGTCGCCCGCATGAGGCCGTAGGAGGCGAGCAGCACGCCGAACCCCACGGCGTCACCCGCCAGGAAGATCCACATCCCGAGCTTGCCCCAGCTCTCCGGAGTGAGCGGGGTCTCGGCCGGTTCCACCGCCGAGTGCACAGAGGCCGCTGCTGGAGTCATGTCGTCTCCTCGATGGGAAGGTTCAACCGCGCGCGATCCGCGCGACGGCGGCGGTAGCAGTAGGCGAGCACGCCGCCGACGGCGGCCGCGACCATGAACGGCATGATGAGCAGGCCGAGAAATGCCCAGTTGAAGGTGCGGTCCCCGTAGGGCGAGCTGAGGCAGGCCGAGCAGGCGGCCGCCGGGCCCGGCGGCAGCGCCAGCGCGAGCGCTGCCAGTACGCGCGTGGCCGGACGGGCCAGGAGGCGGCCGAGCGAAGCGAACGCCGGGCCGTTCACAGCAGGTACACCGACAGGTAGAGGATCGGCCAGAGGGCGACGACGAAGTGCCAGAACAGCGCACAGGCCCGGAACGGCGCGGTGCCGCCGTCGGCGAACCGCCCGCGCGCAGTCAGCAGCAGCGTGACGGCCAGCCAGACCAGCGCCCCCAACACGTGCACGGCGTGGGTGCCGATGAGCGTGTAGAACGTGGCGCCGTAGGCGCCGGAGGACACGGTCAGCCCGAACCGGATGAGGCGGACCCACTCGTAGCCCTGGACCAGGAGGAACAGGCCGCCGAGACCGGCGGCGGTGGCCAGGCGCCGGACGGCCAGCCCGCGGTCGCCCGCGTTCAGCGCGCGGCCGGCGGCGACCATGGCCACGCTCGAGGCCAGCAGCACGAGCGTGTTCACGCCGGTCACCCCCAGCGGCAGCCGCGGCTGTAGCGGCGGCGGCCAGACGGGCGCGGCCAGGCGCAGGACCCAGGAGGAGAAGATGAGGCCAGTGAAGAACATGACCTCTGCACCGATGAAGAAGATCGTCGCCAGGACCACGTTGTCGAGCGCGGCCCGCCGCCGCGCGGGACCGCCGTCGGGCCCGTCGCCTCCCCCCGGGGGCGGGGGCGGGGGGGGCGTCCGACCGTTCGCGCGCGACGGCCGACGCCGAGGCGGCGCCTCGAGGACGCGCGTCACCAGCGGATCCCCACCAGGAACGCGGCCACTGCGAGCCCGGCCATGATGACGACCAGAATTCGCGCCGTGCGCCGATTCTTCCCTCGGATCTCGTTGGCGGTCATACCTTGTCGAGAGCCAGCAGGGCCAGCACGGCCGGCAGGTAGAGCAGCGATGCGAACAGGACGCGGCGCGCCGACAGCGACGAGGGCGCCAGCGCCTGCAGGGTGCCAAAGGTCGCGAAGACGAGGCCCAGGAGCAGCGCGCCGACGAAGTACAGTGGCCCGGCCATGCCGATGAGCGTGGGCAGGAGACTCACCGCCAGCAGGGCCAGGCACCCCGTCACGATCTGCCGCTCCGTGCTCCAGCCGTCGGCGTCCACGACGGGCAGCACGCGGACCCCCGCCCTCGCGTAGTCGTCCCGGTAGAGGCGGGCGATGGCCAGCGTATGGGGCAACTGCCAGAGGAAGAGGATGCCGAACAGCACCCACGCCCCCACCGCGACATCCTCCCGCGCCGCCGCCCAGCCGGTCACCGGCGGCAGCGCGCCGGGAACCGCGCCGACGACCGTGCAGAGCGGCGTCCGCAGCTTCAGCGGCGTGTAGGCGAAGAGATAGAGGACGACCGTGGCCGCGGTGAGGCCGGCGGCCAGCGCGTTCACGCAGGCCGCGAGGTACGCGACACCGAGCGCGGTGGCGGCGGCCCCGAAAGCCAGCGCTTCGAGGGGCTGCAGCCGGCCGTCCGGCAGCGGCCGCGTGCGCGTGCGGTCCATCCGGGCGTCGACGTCCCGCTCGGCGTACTGGTTGAGGGCGAGCGTGCCACCCGCCGCCAGCAGGGTGCCGACGATGAGGTGGAGCATGCGGACGTAGTCGGGCGCGCCGGTCAGCCCGACGTAGTAACCGACGAGCGTCGCCACCAGCACCATCACGACGACGCGCGGCTTGGTCAGGGCCAGGAGGTCCGCGGCCAGTTGCCGGCGATCGCGGGCGATGGCGCCGACGATTTGTTCGGAGGGGGCGGACGTGAGAGGGCCTTCCGGCCCCCTTCGAACCTCCCCACCGGAGGGTTGTGCGGGCAACGCCCGGGCTCGAACGAGCGCCAGATCACTCATGCCGTAAGCTCCACCACCGCGACCAGCGCCCCCCCGCGCGCTCGAGGAGCCCACGCGCGCGCGGCGAGCACCACGGCCGCGCCCAGGGTCAACGCACCGGCCAGGCGGTGAGCGACGGTCAGGATCAGGCCGAGCCCGTCGGGGAGCGCCCCGGGCAGGACCCGCACCAGCAGGCTGCCCACCCCCAGCAACAGCTGGGCCCCCAGCAGGGCGAGCAGCGCGCGCGCCACCGGCGCCGCCACGGCATCGCCGCTCCCCCGGAGCCGGGCGGTGGCGATCGGTGCCAGGGCGAAGACGGCGAGGGCGCCGATCAGGTGCGGCTGCAAGAAGCCCGCGTGAGTCAGGAGCGCGCCGAAGACGATCTGGACGTAGACGAGCGCCGCCACCGCGAGCGTCACTGACCGCGTGGACGGCGCCAGGGCTTCGGCGGTGGCGGGCTCCTGCCATCGGGGGGAGGTCACCAGCGCGGCCACGGCCACCAGAGCGAAGAACGCCGGGGCCAGGCAGCCGTGCAGGATGGCCAGCGTCGGCTCGAGCAGGACGACGCGGAGGCCGCCCAGCACGCCCTGGGCGACCACGGTGGTCGCGGCGACGAGGCCGAGCGCGCGCAGGCGCCCACCGGCGCGCCAGAGCGCGGCGGCCAGCGCCAGCGTGAGCAGCCCCACCAGCACGCCCAGCAGCCGGTGGCTGTGCTCGTAGAAGATCCCGCCGACCATCTGGGACCATGGGTAGAGGAACAAGTTGTGGCCGAAGGTGGTCGGCCAGTCCGGCACGGCCAGCGCCGAGCCCGTGTTGGTCACCAGGCCTCCGAAGAGGATCAACACGAGCGTCGCCACCGCCGTCATCAGCGCCAGACCATGCGCCGCGGTCGCCATCCCGATGCGTGCCTCCGGCGATCCGCTCAGTGTCGCGAGGTCCCGGCCCGCACCAGCGGCGGCTGCGACTGCGGCAGGAAGTCCTCTCTCGACTCCGGCGAAGTGTACTCGTAGGGCCCGCGGTACACGGTCGGCACCGTCGGCCCCCAGTTCAGGTGCGGCGGGGGCGAGGGCGCCGTCCACTCCAGCGTGTTGGAGTTCCAGGGATTCAGGGGCGCCTTGGGGCCGGCGAAGAGCGACCAGAAGAAGTTGATCACGAAGGGGATCTGCGCGATCCCGAGACCGATGGCGCTGATGGTGATGAGCACGTTCCAGTGCTGCTGGTGCTGGAGGAACTCGTACTGGAGCGGGTTGTAGATGCGCCGCATCTGGCCCCCCACACCGATGATGTGCATGGGGAAGAAGGTGAGGTTGAAGAAGACGAAGGTCGGCCAGAAGTGCAGGTGCCCCAGCGCCGTGTTCATCAGGCGGCCGAACATCTTCGGGAACCAGTAGTAGATGGCGGCGAAGGCCCCGAAGATCGAGCCGCCGAAGACCACGTAGTGGATGTGGGCCACGATGAAGTAGGTGTCCTGGATGTAGATGTCCACCGGCGTGGAGGCCATGAAGATGCCCGAGAGCCCGCCGATGACGAACATCCACACGAAGGCCAGCGCGTTCAGCATCGGCACCGTGAACTGGATGCGGCCACCCCACAGCGTGCCGAGCCAGTTGAAGGTCTTGATGGCCGACGGCACGGCGATGATCATCGTGGTCACCATGAACGACATGCCCAGCGCCGGGTTCATGCCGCTCACGAACATGTGGTGGCCGTAGACCACCCAGGAGAGGAACGCGATGGCGATCATCGAGAACGCCATGGCGTGGTAGCCGAAGATCGGCTTGCGGGCGAAGACCGGCAGGATCTCCGAGGCGATGCCCATGGCGGGCAGGATGAGGATGTAGACCTCGGGGTGACCGAAGTACCAGAACAGGTGCTGCCAGAGCAGCGGCTCGCCGCCGCCCGACGGCTTGAACCAGTTCGTGCCCAGCGTCCGGTCGAAGAGGAGCATGGCCACGCCCGAGGTGAGCACGGGCAGGGCCAGGAGCAGCAGGATGGCGGTGATGAAGAGCGACCAGACGACCAGCGGCATGCGGAAGAGCCTCATCCCGGGCGCCCGCATGTTGATGATCGTGGTGATGTAGTTGATCGCCCCCATCATCGACGAGACACCGAGGACGAACAGGCTGATGCACCAGAGGTTCTGCCCCCAGTTGGTCCCCGTGTACTCCGGCACCGAGCTGAGCGGCGCGTAGGACGTCCACCCCGCCGCCGCGTGGCCGCCGGGGACGAAGAAGCCGGCGAGCATCAGGACACCCGATAGCGCAGCCACCCAGAAGGACAGCATGTTGAGGAAGGGAAAAGCCATGTCTCGGGCGCCGATCATCAGCGGGATGCAGAAGTTGCCGAAGGCGCCCGCCAGGATCGGCATGATGACGAAGAAGATCATGATGGTGGCGTGCATGGTGAAGGCCATGTTGTACTGGCTGGGCTCCAGGATGCCGCCGGTCTCGGTGAGGACCCAGCCGAGACCGGGCACCGGGGTCTCCGGCCAGGCCAGCTGCCAGCGGACCATCAGCGCCAGGAGGCCCCCGATGATCATCATGAAGAGCCCCAGGAACAGGAACTGGCGCGCGATCATCTTGTGGTCGGTCGAGAAGATGTAGGTCCGCACGAAGCCCACCTCGTGGTGCGCCGCGTGAGCGGTGTGCGCGTGAGCCGTGGCGCTGGTGGCGCTCATTTCTTGGCTCTCCCTCCCGTCTTGGCGACCGGTTTCTCCGGCTCCTTCTTGGCCTCCGGGGCGGCGGGCGCCGCCCCGGCCCGGAGGTTCTCGGCCGCCCACCTGGTGTAGTCCTCGGCGGTGTGCGCGTACACCCAGGCCCGCATGCCCGAGTGCCCGAAGCCGCACAGCTCGGCGCAGGGCACCTCGTACTGGCCGGGCTTGGTGACCTCGAACCACTGGGGGATCTCGCGCCCGGGCACCGCGTCCTGCTTGAACCGGAACTGGGGCACGAAGAAGCTGTGGATGACGTCCTGCGACCTGAGGTTGACCCGGATCGGCTTGCCGACCGGTACGTGCATCTCGTCGAGGAAGGTCTTGTCGTCGGCGGTGCCGAACCGGCCGTCGGGCCCCGGATAGGTGACCTGCCAGTTGAACTGCTTGCCCGTCACCTGCACCACGAAGTCGGTCTGGGGCATCGTCATCTTGATCCGGGACCAGGCCGGCACGCTGAGGAAGGTGAGCACCACCAGGATCAGCGCCGGCACCACGGTCCAGACGATCTCCAGCGGGGTGTTGCCGTGGGTGTAGCGCGCCCGACGCCCCGGCCGATCCCGATAGATGACCAGGAAGGACAGGAGGGCGACCGTCACGAGGAGGAACACCCCCCCCGTGATGTAGTAGATCAGGTGGAAGAGCCAGTCGATCTCCTGGCCATAGGTGGAGACGTTTTCCGGCAGCCACCAGTTCAGCATGCGGTTGTCATTCCCCCGGGGATTGCTGCGTGAGCTACTTCTTCATCTCGAAGCCGACCTTGACCGTCTGCCCGGCTTTGACCTCGACCTCTTTCTCCTGCTTGCCCAGCGTCTCGTGCCAGACCTCGACCTTCTGCTTGCCGGCCGGCACGTTCTCGATCTTGGCCACCCCGTTCTCCTTGGTCACCCCGAAGTAGGGGTGGGGCAGGACGGCGATCCAGCCCAGCATCCAGCTGTGCACGTCGCAGGTGACCTTGATGATCTCGGGCTTGTCGAACTTCTCGGCCATCACCTTCTTGAACTTCGGCTGGGCCTTGTTGATGGACGGATTGGCGGTCGAGTAGGTGTGGATGTTGTGCAGGATGTCGTCGGAGTTCTTGACCTCGACCTCGCCCGGCATCATCGCCAGCACGTGAGGGACGAACTTGCAGCCGTGCTGGTCGAGCACGGGCTTCCCCGCCTTCGCGGTCGTCGCGCCCTTGGCCCCCGCCACCGACACCACGGCGTTGGCCAGGCCCTTGTTGGGGCCGACCACGATCTTCTCGATCGTCGCCTCGGTCCCGCACTTCTGGGTGTCCTTGTTGACCTTGAGCTTCTCGACCACGGGGGCGCCGTTGTACTTCACCTCGGCCTCGATCGTGCCGCCACCTCCCTGCGCCGTGGCCGAACCCGGCCCGCCGATGAATGCTGTCGCACCGGCCACGACCAGCGCCAGCGCGATGAATGTTCCCAGTGCTGTCCGCATCGCTTCTCGTCCTCCTTCGTCGCACAGTTCACGTCTGATCACGAAACGCTGAGACCGCGCCGGTTCGCCGCCCACACGATCACGAGCATTGCCCCCAGCGCAAGAAGGGCCACCACGGGAGGTACCACCAAGCGCGCCTTCGACTGCGGCTCCTCCAGGCGCAGATAGTACCACGAGGTTAAAGACAGCTTGGTGCCCGTCTCGCCGGCGCCACCGTCCCAGGCCTGGAAGGCGATGGGCGTGAACACGGCCGGCCGGAACGTCGTGCGGCTGGCGTCCTTGGCCCCCAGCGCCCGCTTGATCACGACCTGGTACTGCCCGTTCGCGTAGGCGGCCTTCCCCGTCGCCTCCGAGCCGGCCAGCGCCCTCACCTTGGTGGGCCCGTTGGCCGTCACCTCGCTCACGCCCTTGCCGCTGTCCCAGCGCAGCTGATAGACCGCCTCCGAGGCGTCCCCCATGAGGAAGTAGGGTCGCTCGCCGCCTGGCTCGAGCTTGGGCGGGAACTGGAGCGCGATCGCGTCGGCGAAGGTCTGCTTTCCGTCGGGCTTGGACTCGGTGGGATCGTCCCACGTCAGGTGGAAGGCGATCTCCCGGTCGTTGTACACGGCCCGCACGGTGACCAGGTCGATCGAGGGATTGAAGTTGCGCGGATCGGCGATCACCTGGCCCATGAGCGGGATGTCTTGGCCCGCCATCTTCTTCCACAGCTCGGCCTTCGGGTCGTCGGGGATCGCCTCGCCGACGGCCGTGGCCGGCAGGAGCGTGGCGTAGACCGGCGCCTCCGGGCCCAGCGACGCGAGGTAGTTGGCGAGGTGCCAGATGTCGTCCGGCTTCTCCACGCTGTCGAGGAAGGCCGGCATGGGCGTGCCCAGCACCCCGGCGGCGAGCCGCGTGGCGATGGCGGCCCGACTCGGCCCACCGCGGAAGGTCCACCGCTTGGTGAGGTTCGCCGGCTTGATGGGCTGCCCCCACTCGTCCTTGAGCTCGTCGCGCGAGGGGCCGTCCGCCCGCCCGTCGGCGCCGTGGCACTTGTTACACTCGATCGCCTCGAACATCTCCCGGCCGCGCTTGATCGACTCCGCCGACGAGCGGACCTCCTTGGGCAGCTCGAGCTTCTTGGGCGCCTCCTTGAACTTCTCGGACGCGAAGGACTTGATGTAGGCGATCACGTTCCACCGGTCCCTCTCCGAGAGAACCCCCCACGGTGGCATCGAGGTTCCCGGCATGCCCTCGGTGATAATCCTAAAGACGTCCTGGTCGCTCGGCATCTTGGTGGACGTCGTGCGGATCTTGTAGATCCCCGAGGTGAGGTCGCGCGGCTTGGGATCGAGCAGCTCGGCGGCGGGTCCCTTGCCGTCCCCTTTCTCGCCGTGGCAGCCCATGCACTTCCTCTCGTAGACCGCCTTGCCGGCCGCCGCATCCCCCGCCTGGGCGAGCGCCGGCGCCGCGCCGAAGGCGATGCACGCGACGAGGGCGACTGCCGCACCGAGCCCCGCGCCTGCCGACGCGCGGGGGAAGCGACGGCGCGGGGTGCGGCCTGCCCGTGCGAGACCCGTTCCCGCCGAGGTGGACCGCGCACAGAAGCGGAGATGGGATCGCGCGGCGGCGACGAACGCCGCCGGGCTCGTGGTCGAGCAGGGGCAGGCCGCGCCCCGCGCCGCCAGGACCGCTGCGCAGCGCCCGACGCCCGCGCGCATCAGTGCGCGGTCTCCCAGCGCCGCGGCTGCTGGCCGGTGGCGTCGTAGAGGTGCATGATCACCTGCCAGATCTGCTCCTCGGTCAGCCGGTCTTCCCAGGCGGGCATGACCGAGTTCCACGGCGTGGATTCCCTCGGCAGCCCCGGCCCGCCCTTGGCGATGCGCCAGAAGAGGTAGGCCTCCTGGAGCATGGCGATCGTGCCCGAGTCCTGGAAGTTCGCCGGGGGCGGGTTGAAGCCCCGGGCGAAGTGGCCCTGCCCGTCGAGATTGTCGCCGTGGCAATAGACGCAGTTGCGGATGTAGAGGGCGGCGCCGGCCGCCACGTGCTTCTGGTAGCTCGCCTGGTCCTTCCGCAGCGGGTTCTCGGCCCCCGAGATGTTGATCTGCTTGCCGCGGAACTGGATGGTGTCCGGCGGCGCCGGGTGCACGGCGCGCAGCTCCGCCGGCGCCTGGGGCCTGGCCGCCGCCTGCGTGTAGGCGTAGTAGCCGAGCAGCAGCGGGATCACCACCGCCAGCGCGTAGCGGAGGATGCGCTTGTCGGGATCGACCAGCGTCGACCGGATGGGGCGGGTGAAGCCGCGCCAGGAGTCGCTATCGGAGGAGACGAAGATCAGCACGGCCAGGAAGACGACGGCCATGTAGAGCGTAAACACGCTCCACGGCGCCGGCGGCCGGATCCCGAAGCGGAGGATGATGGCGGAGAGGACGAGGATGAGCGCCGCCTGGACGAAGCGGGAGCGGAGGAAGCTCATTTGAGCGTCATCAGGAACGCTACCAGGTCCGTGTACTCCTTGGCGGTGAGCGTCTGGCCGAAGGTGGGCGGCATCACGCCCTTCGGATAGCCGGCCACGGTGCCCATCCCGGCCGGGTCGAGGATCTTCTTCATGATGTAGTCGGGCGCCTGGATCTTGGCAATCTGCGAGAGGTCGGGGCCGACCGGCGACGCTCCGACCTTGCCCGCCTTGTGGCAGGCGATGCATCCGCCCTTGCCGGCGAAGATCGCCTCACCGGCCTTGGGGTCGCCAGGCAACTTGATCTCCGCGGCCGCGGGCCCGCCGCCGGCCGCGGCACCCACGGTGGCCGGAATGTCATTGAGCGTGACGTCGACGGTGCCGCCGAGCGATTGGAGAAAAGCGACGAGCGCCCACACCTCGGAGCGGTTCAGGCTGATCGGCGGCTTGTCGACGGCCGGCATGATCGGCGGGTAGCCCTCCACCTGGTAGGCGCCCGGCTCGATCAGGGATTCGAGGAGGTACTGCTTGGCCATCATTCCCGCCCGCGGGGGCTTTCCCTTGGTCGCGCGCTCGGCGGCGCGGCCGGTGGCCCGAGAGCCGATGCCGGCCAGGTCCGGCGCCCGCGTCCCCTTCTGGCCGATGCGGTGGCACACCTCGCAGGTCCCCTTGGCCTTGAAGATCTCCTCGCCGGCCTTCACGAGCTGCGCCGTCGTCACCTGGCCGCCCTCGAGGCTGAGCTCCTGCGGCGGCCTGGACTCGATCTGGGGAATGGAGTTCGCGAAGTAGCTGTAGCTCCCCATCACCGCCAGGGCGAACACCCCGACCTTGACGCCGACCGGCACGCGCATAACTAGTATTCCGTTCGGAAAGTCATGTTAACGATCGCCGCGCTCGCGCCGCTGCCGGCGGGGCCGACGGGCACGCACGGCAGGGATCGCGGGACCACGCGGCACGCGTCCGCTGCCACGCTGCGGCTGGGCTCCACCTGGGCACGCGGGGTCCGTCGCCACGGGCCGGGAACGGATCCCGTCGACCCCTGCCGCACATGCCCGTCGGCCCCGGCGCCGCGTGCTGGCGGGCTCTTAACATGACTCCCCAGACGGAACACTAGCTCTTCCGAGCGCCGGCTTTGCCGGCGCAATCGATCCTGGGGGAGGCCTCGGAGGGGGCCGTTACGTCCGCCCCCTCCGACGAATCGCTGCCGCCGGCGATCATCGGGGCCGGGGCGTGGCCCTGGGTCCTGCCCCGCTCGCCGAGCCCGCCCAGCCAGAAGATGAACGTCACCAGGGCGAAGAAGATGATCGTCACGACAGTGATCACGTTGGCGGCGTAGCCCAGTGCCGGCGTCACCGCCTCGGCGGAGGTGTCCCGCAGGACGCCGTAGACGTGCCAGTGCTGGCGGATGCCGGAGCGGGCGAAGCCCATCAGTCCCATCAGCCACGTGAAGGTCACCGCGAGCAGGATGAGCACGTACTGGGAGCGGGCGGCGATGGTCCCCCACCGGATGGCGCCGGTGGAGCGGGCGCCCCGGAACATCGGGATGTCGATGGCCATCACGATCACGATGCAGGCCAGCACGGCCAGCACCTGCCACACCGAGAACCCGATGCGGGTGAGGGAGTCCACGAAGTAGCCGTAAACGCCGAAGAAGACCACGATGACCGCGGTGACGGCGAAGGCCGCCCACTGCACCCCCATTCCGGCCTTCACCCATGGCTTGGTCGAGATGCGGTTGGCGCGCCGGTAGAGGATGTAGGAGAGGAAGGTGGTCAGGATCATGAGGTTCACGACGGTGTTCTTGGCCGACATGACGCCGAAGAAGCCGAGCACGGGATGGTGGGTGCCGCCCATGGCCCGCGCCTCGTCGAAGGTGACCACCATCGTGCGGGGCGTGGCCCAGATCAGGAAGCCGATGGTGAGAATGAAGAGCATGGGCGGCACGAACTTGCGGTAGCGCTCGGACCCCGGGATGCGCTCCATGCCCAGCCACAGATAGTAGTTGGAGCCGAGGAACAGGATGCCGATGAGGATGGCCTGGACGATCCAGAGCCACGACATGAAGCCGCCCATCATCGTGATGCCCATCGTCTGGTTGAAGGCGTAGATCTCGCGCCCCAGCCAGTAGCCGGCGAAGGGCAGCACGATGAACGCGGAGATGGCCACGAAGTTGCCCACGTAGCCCATCCAGTCGTAGCGGGCCCGCTCCTCCTGCGTCTCGGCGCTGAGAAATCTAAACGCGGCGTAGGCGGCGGCGATGGTGCCACCGAAGACGATGTTGGCGATGAGCCGGTGGACGTTGAGGGGCATCCACGTGAAGTTATAGATGGCCGCCCACAGCGAGGTGAGCCTGCCGGACTCGTCGATGCCGCCCGGCGAGATCATGAAGGTGACCCAGGAGTTGGCCACGAAGAGGATCGCGGTGCCGACCAGGTTGGCCAGCACGCCCAGGCTCACGTGGATCCACTTGCGCGACCCGCTCAGCCACTCCCAGCCGTAGTACCAGAGGTAGACGATGAAGGTCTCGCCGAAGAACAGAAGGGCGTAGACCCAATAAGTGGGGAAGAAGATGGACGTCATGTACATCCAGAAGCGCGGGTAGTAACCGACGAAGAGGAAGAGGAGCAGGGCCCCCAGCAGCGCGGTGGTGGAGAACGCGGCGAAGGTGAGCTTGACGAACTCGTGGGCCAGCCAGTCGTAGCGCTGGTCGCGGGTCCGCCACCCGATGATCTCGATGATGACGGCGAAGATGGGACAGCCCAGGATGAACGCGGCGAAGTTGAGGTGGAGCTGGGCCACCGCCCACACGACCAGCCGCGAGCCGAGCACCGGGAACGCGCGGTAGGCGGGCTCCCGGGAGGCGTCCTGCGCGTCGACGGGGAGCGCCGAGCCGAGGAGGGCGACAGCGAAGAGGACGAGGAGCACGCAGACAAGCTTGTTCCGCGCGTCACATGCCATTTCAGCGACCTTTTACGGTCAAAGGGTCTGATGTGTCAAGGGGAAACACCGTCGGCGGTTTGACACTCTCACCCCCCGGCGCTAGCATTTGAAACGAGAGCCGTCCATGAAGCCGCGCCTCCCCCAACGCCTGCAGTTCTTTCTCGTCTACGTTGTCGTGGGGGCGGTCGTCCTCTTGCTGCTCAACTCCCTGCTGCAGGCGCCCACGGTCGAGCTGTCGATGTCGAAGTTCCTGGAGCTTCTGCGCGCCGACAAGATCGAGAAAGTGGCGCTGACCGAGCGCGAGATCCGCGGCCTGGCCAAGCCCGGCGCCCTGTCCGCGGTGGTGCCGCCGCCCGCCTCCGATCGCCTGCGCAAGCTGCTGGGCTCGGCCGGCGAGCCGCGCGTCTTCACCGTGACCCGCATCCCCGGGGTGGACGAGCAGTGGCTCGTCCAGGAGCTGCAGCAGCACCACGTGGAGTTTGCCGGCCGCGTCGAGACGACGGTGTGGCGGGACCTCCTGTTCGGATGGGTGATCCCGCTGGGGATCATGGTCGCCATCTGGGTCTTCCTCATGCGCCGCGTGGGCGGCGGACCCACCCAGGCGCTGTCGTTCGGGCGCAGCAAGCACAAGATCTACGATCGCAAGGAGCTGAAGACGACCTTCAACGACGTGGCCGGCGTGGACGAGGCCAAGGCCGAGCTGGTCGAGATCGTGGACTTCCTGAAGAACCCCAAGAAGTACCAGCGGCTGGGCGGCCGCATTCCCAAGGGCGTGCTGGTGATCGGCCCTCCGGGCACGGGCAAGACGCTGCTGGCGCGGGCCGTGGCCGGCGAGGCCGACGTGCCCTTCTTCACGCTGTCGGGTTCGGAGTTCGTGGAGATGTTCGTCGGCGTCGGCGCCGCCCGCGTCCGCGACCTCTTCGAGCAGGCCAAGGACAAGGCCCCCTGCATCGTGTTCATCGATGAGCTGGACGCCATCGGCAAGTCACGGGCGGGCCCCACCGGCTTCGTGGGCGGCCACGACGAGCGCGAGCAGACCCTCAACCAGCTCCTGGCCGAGATGGACGGCTTCGATTCGTCCAAGGGTGTGATCATCATGGCGGCCACCAACCGCCCGGAGGTCCTCGACCAGGCGCTGCTCCGGCCTGGCCGTTTCGACCGCCAGGTCGTCGTCGACAAGCCCGACGTCAAGGGCCGGGAAGCGATCCTGCGACTGCACGCCCGGGCCGTGGTGCTGGGCCCCGACGTCAACCTGAGCGTGATCGCCGCCCGCACCCCAGGCTTCGCCGGGGCCGATCTCGCCAACATCGTCAACGAGGCGGCGCTGCTGGCCGCGCGCAAGGACAAGGATGCCGTCGAGATGTCGGATTTCGAGGAAGCGATAGATCGAGTGGTAGCCGGCTTGGAAAAGAGGAGTCGCGTTCTCTCGGACAAGGAGCGCGACATCGTCGCCCACCACGAGATGGGGCACGCGCTCGTCGCCGCTTCCCTCGCCCACGCCGACCCCGTGCACAAGATCTCGATCATCCCCCGCGGCGTCGCGGCCCTGGGCATGACCTACCAGCTGCCCACCGAGGAGCGCTTTCTGATGACGCGGAGCGAGCTGGAAGACCGCATCGCGGTCCTGCTGGGCGGCCGGGTGGCCGAGGAGCTGGTGTACGGCGAGGTGTCGACGGGCGCGCACGACGACCTGGAGCGCGCGACGGAGCTGGCGCGCCTGATGGTCATGAAGTACGGCATGTCGGAGCGGGTGGGCCTGGCGACGTTCGGCGAGCGCCCGCCGCTCTTTCTCAGGGGCGCCGGCGTCCCCTGGGGCGGCGAGCGCGACTGGAGCGAGGAGACCGCGCGCGCCATCGACTCGGAGGTCCGCGAGATCCTCGATCGGACCCACGACCGGGTCCACGGGGTCCTCACCACGAAGAAGGCGCAGCTGGTGGCCGGGGCGACCGAGCTCAAGCGGGTCGAGACACTCGAGGGCGAGCGGCTCCGCCGGGTCCTGGCGGGCGACAAGCTGGAGGAGGCGCAGGGATGAGGCAGGTAAAGCGGAGAACCTTCGTCGCGGGGCTCGTCATCGCGTTGCTGGCGGGCATCGGGCTCGGCGCCTTCACGACCGGTCGGGCCGAGCTGGGACGTCCGCCGGGCGGGGCGACGTCCGCCCCGGGCGGGGCGACGTCTGCCCTGGAGGCCCCGATCCTTCCCGTGCAGATGCCGATGCAGACGGGCAGCTTCGCCAAGGTGGCGGAGCTGATCAAGCCCGCCGTCATCAACATCAATACCGTCAGCCGCGGGGGGCCGCCGGGGCGTACCCCCTTCGAGGAGTACTTCGGCGAGGAGTTCTTCCGGCGCTTCTTCGGCGAGCTGCCCGAGCGGATCCCTCAGCGCAGCCTGGGCTCCGGCGTCATCGTCGATCCTTCCGGCATCGCGCTCACCAACGCCCACGTGGTCGAGCGGGCGACGGAGATCGAGGTCATCACGCTCGACGGCAACAAGCACAAGGCGAAGCTCGTCGGCATGGACAAGAAGACCGACCTGGCCGTCCTGAAGCTCGACGACGGCAAGGGCAAGTTCTCCTACGCGCGCCTGGGCGACTCCGACAAGATGCAGGTGGGCGACTGGGTGATCGCGATCGGCTCGCCGTTCGGCCTGCAGGCCACCGTGACCGCCGGCATCATCAGCGCCAAGGCGCGGCAGATCGGCCAGGGCCCGTTCGACGATTTCCTCCAGACCGACGCGGCGATCAACCCGGGTAACTCGGGCGGTCCCCTCGTCAACATGGCCGGCGAGGTGGTCGGGATCAACACCGCCATCGTGGCGACCGGCCAGGGGATCGGCTTCGCGATCCCCTCCAACATGGCCAAGAAGATCTACACCGAGCTGCAGGCCAAGGGGAAGGTCACGCGCGGCTGGCTCGGCGTCAGCATCCAGCCGCTCACCCCCGAGCTGGCCAAGTCATTCGGCGCCAAGGACGCCAAGGGCGTTCTCGTCTCCGACGTCGTTCCCGAGAGCCCCGCCCAGAAGGCCGGCCTGCAGCCCGGCGACATCCTGCTGGAGTTCGACGGCAAGAAGATGGAAGGCCCGGCCGATCTGCAGCGCGCCGTCGGGCTGGCGGCGCCGGGCAACGTCGCCAAGGCCAGGGTCTGGCGGGACCAGAACGAGAAGACCGTGGACATCAAGATCGGCGAGGCGCCCGACGAGCGCGAGGCCCGGGGCCCGAGCGGGCGCGGCCCCCGCTCGCTGCTGGGGCTGGAGGTCCGTCCGGTCACGCCGGAGGTCGCGCGCCAGCTCAACCTCCGGTCGACCGAGGGCGTGGTGGTGACACGCATCGAGGACGGCGGCCCCGCCGCGGAGGCCGGCATCCAGCGCGGCGATGTCGTCCGCGAGGTCAACCGCCAGAAGGTCCGCTCGATGGCCGACTTCGAGCGACTCACCAAGGACGTCAAGGAAGGCGAGCGCCTGACCGTGCTCCTGCAGCGCGGCCCCATGTCGCTCTACGTCGCGTTCACCGTGGGTCGCGGGTAAGAGTTGGAGGGGGCCTCGACGGCCCCCTCCAATACCTCCCCCAGGAATTCGACTGCGCCGGCAAAGCCGGCGCCCATCTCCCGGCCAGAACGGAGTCGTCTGCTACACTTCAATTGAGGGGGCGCCGGCCCGGATCGGCGCCTGTGACCCTATGGCCGTCGAATTCAAGGACTACTACAAGATTCTCGGCGTCGACCGGAACGCGGACGACAAGACGATCAAGTCCGCCTACCGGCGACTCGCCCGCAAGCACCATCCCGACGTCGCCAAGGGCAAGGACGGCGCCGAACGCTTCAAGGAGATCAACGAGGCGTACGAGGTCCTCTCCGATCCCGAGAAGCGCCGGCGGTACGACAGCCTGGGATCCGACTGGCACCGCTACGCCCAGCGCGCGCCCGGTCCCGGCGCCGGCGGCTTCCGCGTGGAATACGGCGGTGATCCGGGCGACCTCGGTGACTTCTCCGACTTCTTCCGGACGATTTTCTCGGATCTCCTGTCTCGCGGGAGCGGGGGCGTTCGCACGGGTCGCGGGGCGGGCCGCCGCCGCGACATCGAGGATCTCCTCGGGGGATTCGGCACCGGCGGCGCGCGACCCTCGGGCCAGGACGTCCAGGCCAACGTGGAGATCACCCTCGAGGAGGCGTTTCAGGGGGCGCGCAAGACGCTCGCGCTCGAGATGAACGAGCCCTGCCCCGGCTGCCAGGGCTCGGGCCACGTCGGCGGCCAGCCCTGCGCGACCTGCCAGGGCGGCGGCTGGCAGCGCGCGCGCCGCAACCTCGACGTGAAGATTCCCGCCGGAGTGCGCACGGGCCAGCGCGTGCGCGTAGCCGGCGAGGGGGGCGGGGCGCCGGGCGGGCGCGGTGACCTCTACCTGGTCGTGACCGTGGCCCGGCACCCGCTCTTCGAGCGCCGGGGCGACGACCTCCACCTCGAGCTTCCCGTCACCGCCCCGGAGGCGGCGCTCGGCGCCACCGTGGAAGTGCCGACCCTGCGCGGCAAGGTCTCCATGAAGATCCCGCCCGGCACCTCCAGCGGCCGCACGTTCCGGCTGCCCGGGTACGGGATGCCGCGCGTGAAGGGCGGCGGGGCCGGCGACCAGCTCGTCAAGGTGAAGATCGTCATGCCCGCGGACCTCACGCCGGCCGAGCGGGATCACTATCAGAAGCTCCAGGCGCAGCGGAGCGACAACCCGCGCGCCTGGTTGGGATGAGGAGTCGCGCGTGAACCGATTCGACAAGCTCACCGTCAAGGCCCAGGAGGCGCTCCAGGCCGCGCAGTCGCTGGCCGACCAGCAGAGCCACCAGGCGATCGAGCCGGAGCACCTGCTGCACGCGCTCATCCAGCAGCGCGAAGGCGTCGTGGGCCCCCTGCTCGGGAAGCTGGGCACGCGGCCCGACGCCATCCAGCGAGCGCTGGAGGCCGAGCTGGCCCGGATGCCCAAGGTCCGCGCCGCCAGCGGCCAGTACATGAGCGATCGTCTCCGCGTCGCGCTCGAGCGGGCGCAGACGGAAGCCGAACGCCTCAAGGACGAGTACGTGTCCACCGAGCACCTCCTGATCGGCCTGGCCCAGGACCGCGACGGCGCCGCCGGCCGCGTGCTGGCCGCCAACGGCGTCACCCCCGACGGTATCTACCGGGCGCTGGTGGAGGTCCGCGGCACCCAGCGCGTCAGCGACCCCAACCCCGAGGACAAGTACCAGGCGCTCCAGCGCTACTCGCGCGACCTCACCGAGCTCGGCCGCAAGGGCAAGCTCGATCCGGTGATCGGCCGCGACGAGGAGATCCGGCGCGTCATCCAGGTGCTGTCGCGACGCACCAAGAACAACCCGGTGCTCATCGGGGAGCCGGGCGTGGGCAAGACCGCGATCGTCGAGGGTCTGGCTCAGCGGATCGCGGCCGGCGACGTGCCGGAGGGCCTCAAGGGCAAGCGCCTCATCGCGCTCGACATCGGCGGCATGGTGGCGGGCTCGAAGTACCGCGGGGAGTTCGAGGACCGGCTCAAGGCGGTGCTGCGCGAGATCACGGAGTCCGCGGGCCAGATCATCTGCTTCATCGACGAGATGCACACGCTGGTGGGGGCCGGGGCCGCCGAAGGCGCGGTGGACGCCGCCAACATGCTTAAGCCGGCGCTGGCGCGGGGCGAGCTGCGCTGCATCGGCGCCACCACGCTCGACGAGTACCGCAAGCACGTCGAGAAGGACCCGGCCCTGGAGCGCCGGTTCCAGCCGGTCATGGTGCGCGAGCCCTCGGTGGAGGATGCGATCGCCATCCTGCGGGGGCTCAAGGAGCGGTACGAGGTCCACCACAAGGTGAAGATCAAGGACGCCGCCCTGGTGGCGGCGGCCGTTCTTTCTCACCGTTACATCGCCGACCGCTTCCTGCCCGACAAGGCCATCGACCTCGTGGACGAGGCGGCGGCGCGCCTCCGGATGCAGATTGACTCGATGCCGCAGGAGATCGACGAGATCGAGCGGCGCATCATGCAGCTGGAGATCGAGCGCGTGTCGGTGGCCCGCGACCAGGACGATGCCGGGGCCCGCGAGCGCCTCGGCCGCATCGACGCCGAGCTGGCGGAGCTGAAGGAGAAATCGGCGGCCCTCAAGACCCAGTGGCAGGCCGAGAAGGAAGGCATCGCCCGCATCGGCAAGATCAAGGAGGAGATCGAGACCGCCAAGCAGGCGATGGCCGACGCCGAGCGCCGCGGCGACCTCAATCGCGCCGCCGAGCTCCGCTACGGCACGCTGCTCGGGCTCGAGAAGCAGCTCCGCGAGATGGAGGCCCAGCTCGCCCAGCAGCACCAGCGCGGGCGCATGCTCCGCGAAGAGGTGGACGAGGAAGACATCGCGACCGTGGTGGCCAAGTGGACGGGCATTCCGGTCACCCGGCTGCTCGAGGGCGAGACCCAGAAATTGCTGTCGATGGAAGCGCGCCTGGCCCAGCGGGTCGTAGGCCAGGACGAGGCCATCCGGGCCGTGTCGAACGCGGTGCGCCGCGCCCGCTCGGGCCTCAGCGACCCCAACCGCCCGATCGGCTCTTTCCTCTTCCTGGGTCCCACGGGCGTCGGCAAGACCGAGCTGGCGCGGGCGCTGGCCGAGTTCCTCTTCGACGACGAGCGGGCCATGATCCGCCTGGACATGTCCGAGTACATGGAGAAGCACACCGTGGCCCGCCTCATCGGCGCGCCGCCGGGATACGTCGGCTACGAGGAGGGCGGCCAGCTCACGGAAGCCGTTCGCCGGCGTCCTTACTCCGTGGTCCTCTTCGATGAAATCGAAAAGGCTCACGCCGACGTCTTCAACGTCCTGCTGCAGCTCCTCGACGACGGACGGCTCACCGACGGCCAGGGCCGGACGGTCGACTTCCGCAATGTCGTATGCATCATGACCTCGAACCTGGGCTCGCACATCTTCCAGGAGTACGAGCAGCCCGAGAAAGTCCGGCCGATGATCCTGCAAGAGCTCCGGAACACGCTGCGGCCGGAGTTCCTCAACCGGATCGACGAGGTCGTGATCTTCCGGCCGCTGGGCCGCGAGGAGCTGGCGCGCATCGTCGACATCCAGCTCGGCCATCTGCGCCGGCGGCTGGCCGACCGGCGCATCGCGCTCGAGGTCACCGAGGCGGCCCGGGCGCTGCTGGCCCGCGAGGGCTACGACCCCACCTTCGGGGCCCGGCCGCTCAAGCGCACGATCCAGCGGCTCGTCCAGGACCCCCTGGCGCTCAAGCTGCTCGAGCACGAGTTCAGCGAGGGCGACACGGTGACGGTGGACGCGCAGGGGGACCAGTTCGTCTTCCGCCGCACCGCCGTGGCGGAAGTCGCCGACTAGACGTCGGAGGGGGCCTCGACGGCCCCCTCCGAGGCCTCCCCCAGACCAGGTTGCGCCGGCGAAGCCGGCGCTCGAAAGCGGTTGGCGTCGAATCCCGCCGGGGTCACCACGCACCGTTACGGGTCACCAGTCAGTCGCTTGAAGCCGTCCGGACGCAGCCAACGCCGCGCAAGCGCTTCGAGGAGGCCAGGCGGCCCGCGTAACGCGGAAGAATGGGACGCCATTGACACGGAACCGCCCGGTCAAGCCGGATGATTCAGCGCAGCCGGAGCGCTACGGTCGCGAACGACCGAACTTCTGAATACTCACGCCCGCTCGACTTCCGGTAATCAAGCGCAGGTCAAGACCGTCGGGGCGCATTTGCCAGTACCCAAGAAACTTGTCGTCGCCGGGCTCCGGATACGCTGCAACGAGCAGGTACAGCGTTCCGGAGCGAGTCGGCCTCCAGCCCTCAACCGCGAGCACGAGGCCGTAGTATGTTTCCGGGAGCTTCCAATAGCTGCGCGCGGCTTTGTATGCAGCATCGAGATCGATTCGTCGCACGCTACCGAGTCGTGCATCGTATATCCAATAGTATGTCTCGCCCGCATCTGAGTACATTGGTCCGATGGTCTCCTCGAACAAAAGTAGCCGGCTGTCCGGCGACCAATCGATCGGGCAGATTGCGTGAAAGCTATCTCCCCGGGCTGACAGGGTCGGGTCAAGCCCGAAAGCTGTCCCAGCTTCCCACCGCGTGACCGCAATGGTCTTCTCCTGCGCACGCTGCTCATCCCGGACGATGAGCTGCGTCGAGACCCTTGTCGGGTTGACGTCGCGGATGATGAGTGACCATGCCGTGTGGCCATTAGCAGCCGACCGCAGTAGCGACGATCTGACGACTTTCCCAACGTCATCGTCTGGCCAGATCCCTAGTGCGCAGTTGGCCGCCCATGTAGGCAGTGCATTACCTAGTAGCAGAGCGAGCGCGATAACGGGCCATTTCATGTTCTTCATAGTAAGACTACAGCGAGTGCTCCAAAGAGTCATACACTGCGCTGCGGAACGGCGGCGCGCGACTCGCGAAGCTACTCACTCTTCGGCATGCTGGCCCCCGTCCCGTTGCGGCCACCTAGTTGTTTTGACCCAGCAGCCGGGGTCACCACAGCGTCCTCCCCACAGTGCGAATCCCCGAGCGCCCAGCTATCATCCCAACGCCATGACGTCTCCGCGCGGGCTGCACCCGGCCTGGATCGTGCTGGCCGCGCTCACCCTCTGCATGATGGCCGGGTCCGGTGTGCGCTCCGTCTTCGGCGTCTACATCAAGCCCATGGAGGCAGAGTTCGGCTGGAGCCGCGGCGCACTGTCCGGCGCCGCCGCGATCTCCCTGCTCCTGCTCGGCGCCGCCGGGCCACTGGTGGGACGGATGGCCGATCGCTGGGGACCCCGCGCGGTCATCGGCGGCGCCCTGGTCCTGCTGGGCCTCGGGTCAATCGGGTCGGCCTTCGTGCAGCAGCTCTGGCATGTCTACGTCACAGTGGGCCTGCTCATGGCACTGGGCGCCGGGGGTGTCGCCATGACCGCCGGCGCCACGGTAGTCGCCCGCTGGTTCGAGGCGCGGCGCGGGTTGGCCATGGGGATGGCCGCGGGCGGCATGTCGGCGGGACAGCTCGTCGTCATCCCGCTGGCCGCGGCCCTGACCGTCTGGTTCGGCTGGCGCACGAGCTACTTCTGGCTGGGCCTGGGCCTGCTGGTGCTCGTGCTTCCCGTCGGTCTCTGGCTCATCGGCAACAATCCCGAGGATCGCGGGCTCCGGCCCTATGGCGCCGCCGGACCCCTGCGGAGCCCGGCGCAGGCCGCCGCCACGATCGCGGCCGGACGCGTCTCGGTCGTCGACGCGGCCCAGACGCTGCCCTTCTGGCTCCTGATGGCGACCTTCTTTGTCTGCGGCTACACCTCCAACGGCATGGTCCTCACCCACTTCATGCCCCACGCGCTCGAGCACAACTTCACGCCCTTCCAGGCCTCGGCGGCGCTGGGGGTCATGGGCGCGATGAACATCATGGGCACGGTCGGCTCGGGCTGGATCTGCGACCGCTTCGGGCGCCGGGGGCCGCTGGCCTTCTACTACTTCGTCCGCGGGCTCTCGCTGATCTTCCTGCTCTACGTGTGGAACGTGCCGTCGCTGCACGTGTGGGCGGCCCTCTTCGGCCTCAACTACATCTCGACGGTGCCGCCGACGACGACGCTGACCGCCAACATCTTCGGACGCTACTCGGTGGGCGAGCTCAGCGGCTGGATCTTCTTCTCCCACCAGGTCGGCGCCGCGCTCGGCGCCGCGCTGGCGGGCTGGATCTTCGAGTGGACGGGCAGCTATGCGAGCGCGTTCGTCTCCGCCGCGCTGATGGCCATCCTGGCCGCCGGCCTCAGCCTGCTCATTCGCGAGGAGCCCATCGGGACGCGGCCCACCGCCGCCCCCGCGCCGGCGACGGCCTAGAACCCGGCGGGTCCCCCGTTTCGGGCGCGGGCTTCGCCCGCGCAATCCTTTCTGCGGGAGGCCTCGGAGGGGGCCGTCGAGGCCCCCTCCGATTCAACTACCGCGTCCGCGTCAGGACGATCTCCCCCGACGGCCCGCGGATCTCGAGCAGGGGCGTCTGCTCGACGTGGTACTGCCGCCACGCGTAGTCCCCGAGGCGGGGAGCCACGTACTGGTAGAGCTCGAGCACCGTGACGGCCCCGTCACCGTTGAGATCGGCGGCGCCGCGCAGGCCCTCCACGAGGAACGAGGTGAAGAGACCACCCCGCTGGTCGTCCTCGAACGCCGGATGATCGGGCGTGCCGGCCGAGATGACGACGCGCCCGACGCCGGCCTCGATCGGTGGCTTCGGCAGCGGCGTCGCGGAAGGGTTCGTGAGGCCCCGCGCGCGCATCGTCCCGGTCCCACCGCCCACGTAGCCGGCATCGAGGAGCACGACCACCTGCCGGGTGGGGAGCTGACCGATCAGCTCCTCGAGGCGATCGTCCATCAGCGCGGTCCCCGCGAGATCGGCGAGCTGGCCGTCGTGCGGAAGCAGGTAGTGATGGAGGCGCCCGTCGCCTCCCGGCCCCACCGCGCCGTGCCCCGCGAAGAAGACGATCACGCTGTCCTCGTCGCTCACCCGCGCGCGCAAGGCGCGCAGCGCCCCGATCACCAGATCGCGGGTGGCGTTCTCGAGCAGCGTGACGCCGTCGGGTCCAAACCCGGGCATCCGGGTCAGGAGTTGGGCGAGCGTTTGCGCGTCGCGCACGGCGTAGCTCAGCTTGGCACCGCCGCTCGGAGACTCCTGCGGGTAGTCGTCGATCCCGATGACGAGCGCGTGGCGCTTGCCCGGCGGCGCCGTGAGCTCGCGCTGGTCCTTGCCGAGGACGACGACCACGGCCGCCTTGCCCAGGAAACGCCCGGCGCGGTCCGCCGCCAACACGCGCTGGGCGTCCTTGGGCGCCAGCAGGAGGTCTCCCCGCCGCCCGCCCGCGGCGCCGGTGGCCCGGACGATGAGCGGATTGGCGCCGACGCGCCTGTTCTGGCGCGCCTCGCTCATCGCCACCGCGTATCCCGTGGGCCCCTGCTGGCTCATGGCCGCGAACTGGATCATCTGCGGCCCGAAGACCACGGCGCCGGAGCCCTCCTCGATCAGCCGCGGCGCCAGCGCGGGCGAGAACCCGGCGTCGGAGGCCTCGACGATGAGACCCGTGTAGAGCTCGTCGACGCGGAAGCTGGGATCCGGACGGTAGGGGCTGACGGGACGCGACGCGGCCCAGCCCACGACCGGCTCGGTGAGGCCGCCGGTCCCCCGCAAGCGCAGCTCCAGCGCGACCTCGGCCCACGCCGAGCCGTCGGACCGGTCGCCGACGGTCTCGCTGACGACCACGGCGCCCCGCAGCCGCGCCTGCACCGCCGAGCGCACCGTCGGCTCGCTGGCCATCGCGTTCTTCACGTCGGTGGCGCCGTCGATCGTCACCCCCTCGACGATCTCCGCCAGCTTGAGCTGCGCGCGCTGGCGCGCGGCGTCCAGCGCCCGCGCTCGCTCGTCGGCCTGATCGGGCGCGGGCGGCCCGTCCGTGGTGGCCCGCGCCCTGATCTGGATGGAGCCGTCGTCCCACCTGAGCCGCGCCGCGGTCTGACCCGACGCATCGACGATCTTCTGATCGAGGCGGCCGGCGGGCGGCTCCTTCCACCACTCGGCGTGGCCGACACGGGGTGTGGGAAAGGCGATCGCCAGCAGGACCGCCAGGCCGATGCGTGTCCGGGGCGTCATGGTTGTCCCTGCAACCCCCTCTCGAAGATATGCGAACGGCGGGCAAATTTCGAGTTGCGGGCGTGCGGCCGGAGATGCTATGCCTTGCACTCCAACCACCGCCCGATACGAACCTCCCGCGCCAGAGGAGGACGCCAGATGAGCGAGCAGCGCGTCACCGTGCACCGGCGGACGTTCCTCAGAACCGTGGGCGGGGGTCTGGCGCTCGGCCTCGGCGCCGCCGCCCCGGCTCGAGCCCAGCAGATGGAGCTCAAGATCGGCTACATGCCCCACCCTATCCACGAGAACTCGATCAAATGGATGAAGGTCTGGGCGACCGAGCACAAAGTAACACTCACGCCGGTACCGACTTCATACGAAGTCTATGTCGAAAAGATGACCGCCAATCTGACATCGAGAGGGGGCCAGTACGATGTCATCTGGCACAACGACGACTGGGGCCAGCTGTGGGGGCGCTACCTGGAGCCCGTCGACGATGTGGCCGCCATCAAGAAGATGACCCGCTTCATCCTGGAGCCGCCGTTCGTGTGGGAGGGCAAGGACACCGGCGTGCCCTTCGTCGAGACGATCGGCACCTTCTTCTACCGGACCGACCTCCTCAAGGAGAGCGAGTTCCCGCGCACCTGGGAGGACCTGGTGAAGACCGGCCAGCGCCTCCAGAAGGGCGGCAAGGTCAAGTGGGGATTCACCGGCGGCATGAAGTACCCCCACGGCTGGTTCACCTTCTTCTGGTCCATCTGGGCCAACGGCGGCGACCTCCTGCTCCCGATCCACGAGCGCCGCAGCGAGGAGCTCGGCAAGCACGGCTGGAAAGCGGCCATCGCCGAGCCGGAGGCGGTGCAGGCCGTGGAGTTCTGGTGGGACAACATCAAGACGCACAAGATCATCCCGCCCGGCCAGCCCGGCTATTCGCGGGACGACGCCAACGCGATCTTCATGGCCGGCGACGCCGCCATCACCATGGCCGACACGACCCTGTACGGGAAGTTCAACGACCCCAAGCAGTCCAAGGTGGCCGGGAAGATCAGCGTGGCCTCGTTCCCAATGGGACCGCGCGCCAGGTTCAAGTCCATCGCCTGGCGCGATGCCTGGGCGTGGGCGATTCCCGTCCACATCGACCCCGTCAAGAAGAAGGTGGCCAAGGAGCTCCTCAACTGGATCAACCTGAACCGCGAGGCCCAGGTCGACCTCTGGAAGTCCACCGGCGGCTTCCCGCCGAACGAGGAGGTCCAGAAGGAGCTCATCAAGACCGACGCGGTGTTCCGGAAGTTCCGGGCGGCCACGATCGAGTCGGAGAAGCTCATCCACGGCGCGTTCTACTTCGCCCGCTGGCCGGAGTTCTTCGCCACCGCCATCGACCACATGGTCAAGGCCGTCACCGGCCGTCGCGACGCCATCAAGCCGACGCTCGCCGAGGGGGCGAAGAAGATGAGCGAGATCGCGGCACGCACCTAAACTCGGAGGGGGGCTTCGCCCCCTATCCTCGTCGAAGGGGGCCTTGCGGCCCCCTCCGAGGCCTCCCCCAGAGGGAGTTGCGCCGGCGAAGCCGGCGCTCGAAAGCGACGATTCTGGCCGATGGCGTTTCACACGACGGCTGAACCGGCAACCTCAACTACGCTAGCGCTCCGCCGGCGGGAGAGATTCGGGGAGCGCGAGCGGTTCATGCTCGCGCTCATCCTCCCCGCCCTGGGGATCCTGGTGGCCTTTCAGATCGTGCCCATCCTGATCGGGGCCAACGCCAGCTTCCGGAGCTGGAGCCTCTTCAACCCCCAGAAGACCTTCGTCGGGCTCGCCAACTACCGCCGCATCCTGACCGACCCGCTCTTCTACGGCACCGTCCTGCCCAACACCTTCCTCTTCATGCTGGCCTCCGTGAGCGGCGGGCTCGTGGCCGGGCTCGGGCTGGCCACGCTGATCAACCGGCGCTTCCGGGGCCAGCGGCTCGTCCGCACCGCCATTCTGCTGCCCCTGATGGTGCCGCCCGTCGTCGCCGCGATCATGATCACGTGGATGTTCAACGATCAGTTCGGCATCGCCAACGTGATCCTCGAGGCGCTCGGCGTGGAGCCGGTGGCCTGGCTGGTGAGCCGGTGGACCAGCCTGGCCATCGTCATCGGGACCGACATCTGGCTGTGGACGCCGTGGTTCACCATCCTGATCCTGGCCGCGCTCCAGACGCTGCCGGTGGAGCCCCACGAGGCGGCGCGGATCGACGGCGCCGGCCCCTGGCAGGTGTTCCGTAACATCACGCTGCCGCTCCTCCGACCCGTCTTGATGGTCTGCATCACCATTCGGACGATCGACGCCTTCCGCGTCTTCGACATCGTGTGGACGATCACCAAGGGCGGCCCGGCACGCTCCACCGAGGTCTTCAGCATCTACGCCTACAAGCAGGCCTTCGTGTACCTGAACTTCGATCTGGGGGCGGCGGCGTCCATGATCGGCGCGGGCATCATCATGGTGGTGGGCGGCGTGCTCTACAAAGCCTTGAGCTACGTGGTGGAGGTGTCGCGATAGCCCCGGGGTGGAGGCGGGCGTTCTTCGGGCTGGCGGTCACCGGGGTGATACTGCCCCTGGTCTTCCCGGTGGCCTGGATGGTGCTGACGGCGCTCCGCCCGGCCTCCGGGGTCTTCTACGTCCACCGCGGCACGGAGTTCACGCTGGGCAACTTCGCCGAGGCGCTGGCCAAGCCGGAGATGAAGGAGGCCTTCGTCAACAGCGCGCTCATCGCGACGCTGGCCACGGTCTTCTCGCTGGCGGTCACCATCACCTCCGGCTACATGCTCTCCCGCTTTTCGGGCGCCGCCAGCAACCTCTGGTTCGGTCTCATCTACCTCTTCCGCTGCATCCCCTACATTTCCTGGGTCATCCCGCTCTACCTCCTCACCCAGTGGCTGGGCATCCTGGATACGTACCTGGGGCTGCTCCTGCCCCACATCGCGATCCACATCTGCTTCTTTTCCTGGATCATGAAGGGCTTCTTCGACGGGATCGAGCCCGAAGCCGAGTACGCGGCGTACATCGACGGCTGCTCGCGCTGGGGGGCCTTTTTCAGAATCGCGGTGCCCATGGCCACGCCGGGGATCGTGGCGCTGTTCATCCTGTCCTGGCTCTATACCTGGAACGAGTTCCTCTTCGCCCTGATCCTCACCGGCAGCCGGACCACGATGCTGACCGTCCGGATGGCCCAGTTCGTCCACGAGACGGGCATCGAGTGGCACCTGATGAGCGCCACCGCGGTCATGGCCATCGGCCCGGCCCTCATCGTCACGCTCTTCGCCCAGGAGTACGTCGTCAAGGGCCTGAAAATCTGAGGAGCTGAGCTATGGACGCATTCGACGCGCTCACGGTGGGTCGGAAGGTGACCGTGCGGAAGACGGTGGGGGAATCGGACGTCTACCTGTTCGCCGGCATCAGCGGCGACTTCTCGCCGAACCACGTCGACGAGGAGTACATGCGGGCCACCCGCTACGGGCGCCGGATCGCCCACGGCGCCCTGCTCGTCGGCTACATGTCGCGGGCATCCACGGAGATCTGCGCCGGGCTCGGCGGCACCATCGTCTCCTACGGCTACGACCGGATCCGCTTCCCCCACGCGGCTTTCATCGGCGACACGGTGACGGTAGAGTACGAGATCGTCGAGCGGAAGGAGGCCGAGCGGAAGACGTTCGCCCGCGTCACCTGCACCAACCAGCGCGGGGAGGTGGTGGCCGCCGCCACCCACATCCTCAAGGTGGTGGAGTGAGCGAGCCGGCCGGGCTGAGCATCCTCGCCGGCGTCCGCGTGCTGAGCTTCACCCAGTTCCTGCTGGGGCCGTCGGGCGTCCAGTTCCTGGCCGACCTCGGGGCCGACGTCGTCAAGATCGAGCCCCCGGGCGGGACGCTCTGGGAGCGCAACTGGTCGGGGTGCGACCTCTTCCTGAACGGCGTCAGCGCCTTCTACCTGGCCACCCACCGCAACCAGCGCAGCCTCACTCTCGATCTCAAGGCGCCCGAGGGCCAGACCGTGGCCCGGCGTCTCATCGAGCGCGCCGACGTGCTCGTCCAGAACTTCCGGCCGGGGGTGATGACGCGCCTGGGCCTCGACTACGCGGCGGCGTCCGCGCTGAACCCCCGGCTGATCTACGTCTCGGCCTCCGGCTACGGCGAGTCGAGCCCCTATCGCGACCGGCCCGGCCAGGATCTGTTATTGCAGGCCATCTCCGGGCTGGCCAGCATCTCGGGACGCGCCGGCCAGCCGCCCACGCCCGTGGGTACGGCCGTGATCGATCAGCACGGCGCGGCGCTGCTGGCCCTGGGCGTCCTGGCCGGGCTCCTGGAGCGCGGTCGCACCGGGCGCGGGCTGCAGGTCGAGGTCAGCATGCTGCGCGCGGGGCTCGATCTGCAGCTCGAGATCATCACGTACTTCCTCAACGGCGCCCGCATGCAGAAGAGCCCTACCGTGCTGGCCAGCATGTTCCATCCCGGCCCCTACGGCATCTACGAGACCAGGGACGGGCATCTCGCGCTGTCGATCTCGCCGCTGCGCGCGCTCCAGGAGGCCCTCGACCTGCCCGCGCTGGCGCCCTACGCGACGGTGCCCTACAACTTCGACGCGCGCGAGGAGATCGCCCGCCTGCTCGAGCCGGTGATGAAGACGCGAACGACCGTGGAGTGGGTCGAGCACCTGGCGCCGCGCGGCGTGTGGGCGGCGCCCGTCCTCTCCCACGCCGAGACCTTCGCCGAGCCGGCGGTCCAGGCGGCCGACGTCGTCCAGGAGCTGGCGCACCCCGTGGCGGGACGGGTGCGCCTCCTGCGCTTCCCGCTCGAGTTCTCCACGGGCCGCGCCGGCGTGCGGCGCCCGCCGCCCATGCCGGGCGAGCAGGCGGACGAGATCCTCCGCGAGCTCGGGTACGCCGAGACGGAGATCCGACGCCTGCGCGAGCAGCGGGTCATCTGAGACGCGCGCTCCGCCTTCAAGCCCTGTTCGAGCGCCGGCTTTGCCGGCGCCATCCTTCCTGGGGGAAGGCTTCGGAGGGGGCCGTCGCGCCCTGTGGGCGCGCCTGTGAAGTCGCCCCCTCCGAATGTACTCAGCGGGCGATGGGGTGGGCGCCGCGGCGCGGGTCGGCGCCGGCCCAGCGCGCACCGTCGGGGCCGACCTTGACCCCGCAGACGGCGCCCGCGCGCCACTCCCAGTCGGGCCAGATGGCGACCTCGTGCCCCCGCTCGGCCAGGGCCTCGCGCGTCTCCTGGGGGATGCGCCCCTCGACCTCGAGCTTGCCCGGTGACATGACGTGCGGCCAGAACGAGTCGGGGAAGCTCCGCGAAGCCACGCGCGGCATCTCCACCGCCTTCTGCAGGGACATGTCGAAGACGGCGACGTTGAGAAAGACCTGGAGCATCGCCTGTTGCTGGACGTCGCCGCCCGGGGTGCCGAACGGCATGAGGAGCCGGCCGTCCGCGAGGACCATCGCCGGCGCGGGCGTCAGGCGCGGCCGCTTGCCCGGCGCCACGACGCTGGGATGCGCGGGGTCGAGCCACCCCTGGGAGCCGCGGGGCGAAACCACGCAGCCCACGCCCGCCACCACCGGGGAGTCGGTGTTGGGATCGCTGGGCGTCGCCGAGAAGCCGTTGCCCTCCGCGTCGACGACGGCGACGTAGCTCGTGTCGAGGGCGTCGGAGCCGCCGGCCATCGGCACGGCCTCCCGGGCCGCTCTCGCCTCCGCCCGCTCGGGATCGCCCGGCGGGGGCATCTCGGTCCACGCGCGCTCGCCGACCAGCTGGCGGCGCTTGGCGGCGTAGGCCTTCGCCAGCAGGGCCTGGGGGATCTTCACGAGCTTGGGATCGCCGAAGTAGGCTTCCCGATCGGCGAACGCGATCTTGATCGTCTCCACGAGACGGTGCAGATACGGGGCCGAGTTGTGGCCGAGCGCCTTGAGGTCCACGCCCTCGAGCATGTTGAGCATCTGGAGCAGCACCGGGCCCTGGCACCAGTAGCCGCAGGCGGCAACCTCGTAGGCTCCGAACGTCGTGCGGAGCGCCGGCGCCACCTCCACGCTGAAGTCCTCCAGATCGGCGAGCGTCAATGGACCGTCCTGGCGGCGGTGGAACTCGGCGATGCGCTTGGCGGTCTCGCCGCGATAGAACTCGTCGCGCGCGGCGCGGATGCCCCGGGCGCGGTTGTCGCCCGCCTTCTTCTCCGCCGCCGCCATCCGGCGCAGCGTCTCGCCCAGCTCGCGCTGCACGAGGACCTCGCCGGCCCGGTACGGCCGCCCGTCCTTGAGGTAGAGCGCCGTCGACGTCGGCCACCGCCGGTACTTGTCGGCGTTGGCCGTCATCTGATAGGTGGAGAAGTTCGAGATGGGAAAGCCGTGCTCGGCATGCTCGATGGCCGCCGCGGCGACCTCGGCGAAGGACATCGTTCCCCAACGCTCGAGCGCCGTGCACCACGCGTCCGGCGCCGCCGGCACGACCGTGCGCGACAGGCCGGGCGGAATCTGGCCGCCGTGGCGCTTCTGGAAGTACTCGGCCGTCGACGCCCGCGGATAGGGGCCGACGCCGGAGACCTGCCAGGTCTCGCCGGTGCGCGCCACGTGCACCAGAATCGGCGCCACGCCGGCGAAAGAGACCATGTCGGGGTGGACGACGCCCAGACAGATGCCGGCAGCCACGCCCGCGTCGATCGCGTTGCCTCCGGCGTTGAGGATCCGGGCGGCGGCTTCCGACGCCAGCGCGTGGCCGGCGGCCACGGCCCAACGCAG
>DASYUQ010000136.1 GCA_036001065.1 Candidatus Methylomirabilota bacterium | reverse complement strand
GCCGGCGCTCCACGGCCGCTTCGTCCAGCTCGCGCCACTCGTCGGTACCACGGTCGAGACGCGGGCGCTGCGGCGCGCCTACGCCGCGCTGCCAAGCCCGGACTTCTCCCGGGCGATGCTCGAGCAGTGCGTGCCAATCCTTGCCGTGACGCCGCTCACCGGTGTTTCGTGGTGCGACCTGGGGTCGCCGCAGCGGCTGGCGACGGCGCTCGGGCGGGCGAGAATTCCGGCCCCCTGGCTCGCGACTCCGTCCGACTCCCAGCGCGGTGTTGGGGCTGACGAGAGCAACCCGCGCGCGAGCAGGCAGTAGCCGGGGTCACCAGGCGCATGAGCGGGAAAGCCCTCCGGGCCGGTGCGTTCCTCGTCGGTGTCCTCCTGGCGGCGAGTGCCCCTGCCCAGGGGGCCGATGACTCCCTGAGGCGGGCGACACCCCGGGGAACGGTCGCCGGCTACCTGGCGGCCGTGCGCGCCGGCGATTACCAGGTGGCGGCCGAGTATCTTGATCTGCGGCGGATTCCGCCCGGGAAGCGATCGGCGCTGGGGCCAGCTCGGGCGCGCGACCTGGGGATCGTGCTGGATCGGACGCTGCGGCCCACGCCCGAAGCCTTCAGCGCGAACCCGGAGGGGAACACCGACGACGGGCTCGCCCTCCGCCTCGAGCGCCTGGGAGCACTGGACACCGAGACGGGGCCGGTGGAGATCCTCCTCCAGCGGATCCCGGCCGCCGACCGGAGCCAGGTCTGGAAAATCTCGGCGGCCTCGGTCGCGCAGATCCCCCTGCTGCTCGAGGAGTTCGGCTCCGGGGCGCTGGACGACCTCCTCCCGCCGCTCCTGCGCGAGGTGCGCGTCCTGGACATCGCGCTCTGGCAGTGGATCGGGCTGCTCGTCCTCGTCGCGGTCGCCTACGCCGTCTCGTGGATCGCCGCCCTGGCGGTGCTGCGAGTCCTGAGTCCCCTAGTGAGGCGATCGCGGCCCCCACTCGACGACAAAATCCTGGAATCGATCGGCGGGCCGGTGCGGCTGGCGATCGGCCTCGTGCTCTTTTCTCTCGGGTTGGTCGGTCTGGGACTGTCGGTGCCGGTCCGGGCGTTCTTCGCGAATCTCGAGAAGGCCCTGGCCATCGTCATCGCCGCCTGGATCGTGGTCCGGACGATCGACGTGTTCGCTGGACTGGCGAGAGAGCACTTGACCGTGCGCGGGCGCACGCCAGCCCTGGCCATGGTACCGGTCGGACGCAAGGTGGCCAAGGTCGTCGTGGCGGCCTTCGCCCTGCTCGCCATCCTCCAGAACGTGGGGATCAACGTCACGGGCGTGCTGGCCGGCCTCGGCATCGGGGGTCTGGCCGTGGCCCTGGCCGCCCAGAAGACGCTGGAGAACCTGTTCGGCGGACTGACGCTGGTGCTCGATCAGCCGGTGCGCGTGGGCGACTTCTGCCGCTTCGGAGATCGGGTGGGGACGGTCGAGGAGGTCGGCTTGCGCTCGACCCGGGTCCGAACCCTGGATCGTACCGTGGTGGCCATCCCCAACGCCGAGTTCGCCGCCCTTCCGCTCGAGAACTTCGCGCAGCGGGATCGGATCTGGCTGTCGGCGCGCCTGGGGCTCCGGTACGAGACCACGCCCGACCAGCTCCGCTATGTGCTGGTCCAGATCCGCGAGATGCTCTACGCCCACCCGAAGGTGCACCCTGATCCGGCGCGAATCCGCTTCGTGGGCTTCGGCGACTACTCGCTGGACCTCGAGATCTTCGCCTACGTTCTCACCTCGGACTATGGCGAGTTCCTGGCCGTACGGGAGGATGTCTATCTGCGGATCATGGACCTCGTGGCCGCCAGCGGAACGGGCTTTGCGTTCCCCTCGCAAACGACGTATCTGGCCAGCGATGGCGGCCCCGACGAGGCCAAGGGCCGGGCCGCGGAGGCGCAAGTGAACGAATGGCGAGCTCGGGGGGAGCTGTGTCTGCCCGAGTTTCCGCCCGAGCGAGTGGCGGAGGTCAAGGGCTCGCTGGCCTATCCGCCCGACGGCGCCGCGGCCGGTCGCCGGGCCTAGTGCCGTTCCAACTATTCGCGCCTAGGAAGGCACCGTGTACGTCGTTCGTGGACAGATTTAGTATCAACAAGTTGGAACGGCACTAGGCGACGCGGGGCCCCTCGGGACGATGGCCCTCCAGTGGCCCGCCGTGGTCGTGGTGACGGCCGTCCTCGCCCTGGGAGCCGGGTGCACCGTGCGACAGGTCACGATGACCGGGCGCTCGGCGACCGAGCAGGAGCTGCTCGTCCGGGCGCTCGAGCGCGCGATGGCGCAGCTGGACACCACGCGCCGGCCGGGACGACGGGTAGCCCTGGAGCTCTACGCGTGGACCAGGGACCAGGCGTTCGCTCGCGAGTTCGTGGCGGCGCAGCTCGCCGCCCGGGGCGCGAACATGGTCGGGGCCGAGGCCGAGGCCGACCTGCGCCTCAAGGTCTTCGCCTCGATCCTGGGACTGGATCGGGGCGAGACCCTGCTGGGACTGCCGGCCCTGCAGGTCCCGGTGGTCTCGGTGCCGATCCCCGAGATCGCGCTCTTCAAGTGGGTGCGCAACCGGGGTCGCGCCGAGGTGCAGGCCTACCTCTACGACCCGCGCAGCGGTGAGTTCCGGAACCGGCTGTTCGACGGCGTCGGCCGCTCGAAGTACGACGAGTTCACGATCCTCGTCTTCGTGGGCTTCGCGGTGAGCGACCTCGACCAGCGCGGCGGGGCGCCGAGCGCCCCCGGGGGCGCCGGCCGTCGGCCGGAGCAATAGTCTTCTCGAGGCCGACAGGCTTACTCGCCCACGGCAACGGAGAGGGTGACGGCCTCCTCCCGGTAGGGGACCGGGAGGTAATCGAGCTCCAGGCGGATGTCCCGAAGCGTCTTGTCTTTGAGGGCGACCGCCGGGAAGGCGAGGGACAGGTCCTGGGAGGTCTCCATGCCCGGATCCAGCCGCTGGTCCGAGTACGAGTAGAACTGGAAGCGCGGCTCCTCGCGGCCCTCCGCCAGGGGGATGGGCTTGCCCGCGGCGTCGAGATACCGGATCTCGCCGCTGATGAGCCGAAGCGCGTGGTCGGCCGAGGTATTCTTCAGCTTCAGCGTGGCCGAGAGCTTCGGCGGGTCCACGACCTTGTTTGTCCCCTGCTCGACTCTCTGGGTGACCTTCATGGCCTCGAGCCGGACCGACAGAAAGGGGGCTGTCGTGGTCACGGACGCCGGCTTCAGGGAAAGCGTTCGGTCCTCGATGGCCGGACTGGTGCTCTGCGCGCCCTGCTGGGTGCAGGCCGCCAGGCCGACGGCCACGGCCAGCGCACCGCTCCAGAGTCTCCACGGGTTTCGATGCGCCATCGCAATCCCTCCTTTTCCCCAGGAAGTGCGGCAAGGCCGGTGCCAAGGCGGTGGGCAGACGAAAGCACAGCCCGACAGCCGGTTAGAGGACACTCACTCGGGAGACCGATCAAGGTCCGGCGACAGGATGTCGCCGGCCCGACAGCCTGTCGGGCGCGGCCCTCAGGAGTCCTTGAACGTCCGCTGCAGAGTGCGGACGCTCACGCCGAGGATCTTGGCCGCAGCGCGCTTGTCGCCGCCCGTCTCGGCGAGCACGCGCCTGATGTACTGAGCCTCGAGCTCGGCGAGGGTCGGACGAAGGGCGGTCTCCGCGGCCACGGCTTGGGCGAACTCAGTCCGGAGGTCGCCGAGCTGGATCAGGGGGCCACGGGAAAGGGTCGCCGCCCGCTCAACGACGTTCTCTAGCTCGCGGACGTTGCCCGGCCACCGGTGCTGGAGGAGCCAACCCAGAGCCTCCTCGCTGAACCCCTCGAGGCGCTTGCCAAGCGATGTCGCGGCTCGCTCGAGGAAGTGGCGGGCCAGCAGCGGGATGTCTTCCGTCCGCTCCCGGAGGCTGGGGATCCGGATCGGGATCACCGCCAGGCGATAGTAGAGGTCTTCGCGAAACTTCCCATCGGCGACCAGGGCCGGCAGGTCGCGATTGGTGGCACTGATGATCCGGACGTCGAGCCGCACCTCCGCGTTGCCGCCCACCGGGCGGATCACCTTGTCCTGGAGGGCGCGGAGGAGCTTGGCCTGCAGCGGTGGCGACATGTCGGCGATCTCGTCGAGAAAGAGCGTGCCGCTGTGAGCCTCGACGAACAGGCCCCGCCGCTTCCGGGCCGCGCCGGTGAACGCGCCCTTCTCGTGCCCGAACAGCTCGGACTCCAGCAGGGTCTCGGGGATGGCGGCGCAGTTGACCGGCACGAAGGCGCTATCGCGCCGCGCGCTGTTCCAGTGGATCGCGCGGGCGATGAGCTCCTTGCCGGTGCCACTCTCCCCCAGCAGGAGCGTCGTCGCATCGCTCTCGGCGACCGAGCGGATCTGCTCGAAGACCGTCTGCATGGCGCGCGACCGTCCCAGCAAGTTCTCGAAGCCGTAGCGCTGCTCGACCTCCGCCCGGAGGCGGCGGTTTTCCTCGCGCAGTTGCTGCTCGTCCAGCGCCCGCCGCACGGCCAGGCTGACCTCGGCCAGCTTGAAGGGCTTGGTGAGGTAGTCGTGAGCGCCCTGGCGAATGGCCTCGATCGCCGTCTCCAGGCTCCCGTAGGCGGTCATGAGCAGCACGCGCGCTCGCGGCTGGAGTCGCTGGGCCTCCCGGAGCACCGCGAGGCCGTCGACGTTGTCCATCTTGAGATCGCTGAGGACGACGGCGAATTCGTCCCGCGCGAGCGCGCCGAGGGCGTCCTGCCCGCTGATCGCAATCGTCACGCCGTACCCCTCGCCCGTCAGATGGCGCTCGAGCATCTTCACCATCTCGGCGTCGTTATCCACCACGAGGAGCTTCGGCGTCACGGCGGGCTGGCCTCCACCTCCGGCAACCAGATCGTTACCGTCGTGCCCGCCTGGGGCCCGCTCTCCAGGCGAATGTCGCCCCCGTGCTCGCGGACGATGTCCCGGCATATAGCCAGGCCGAGACCGGTCCCCTGGCCCGGAGGCTTGGTGGTGAAGAACGGCTCGAAAACCCGCGGGAGGATCTCCGGAGGAATCCCCGGACCGGTGTCGGCGACCGCGACCTCGACGCCGCTATCGGCCGCCGCGACCCGCTGCCGCACCGTGACGTGGACGCGCCCACCTGCCGGCGTGGCCTCGACCGCGTTCATCACCAGGTTGATCAGCACCTGCTGGAGCTGGTTCGGGTCCGCCAGGACAGGCGGGACGTCATCGGGGACGGAGGCGTCGAGGGTGAGGCCCCGGCGCCGGGCGGTGTGCCGCAGTAGCGGCAGCAGGCGCTCGATCACCGCGGGTAGGCTCGTCGGCTGGATCTCCGGCTTCGCCGGGCGCACGACGTCCAGCAGGGACCGGATGATGCCGGAGATGCGGTCGATCTGCCCGATCATTACCGCCAGGTCTTCGCGGCGCCGGTCCTCCGGAGGCAGGGTCTGGAGCACGAACTCCGCGCGGCCCGAGATGATGTTGAGGGGCGTTCCCACCTCGTGGGCGAGGCCGGTGGCGAGCCGGCCCGCGACCGACAGGACCTCGACGTGCCGGAGCTGGCGCTCGAGATCGAGGGCCCGCTCCGTCTCGACCAGGAGCTTGCGCCGGGCCTCGGCGAGCTGCTCGGCCATCGTATTGAACGCGTCGGCGACCCGGCCCAGCTCGTCACGCCGGTCGACGGGCAGGGGCGTGCCGGGCTGCCCCTGGCCGAGCCGCCGGATGCCCTCCATGAGACGCGCGAGGGGACGGAGGACCTGGCGCTGCAGCGTCAGCCCGGTGAGAACGGCCACCAGCGCCAGGAGGACGCCGAGCCGGAGCCAGACGTCCCACATCGCGGCGCGGCCGCGCTGCTCGACGCCGGCGGCGAGGTGGACGATCTCCATTGCCCCCCTGATCTGTCCGTCGGGGTCCCTGAGCGGGACGAGGTAGTAGAGGACCGGCTGCTTGCCGCGGCGCTGGTAAAAGTCCTGGGGCTGGCCAGTCTCGATCACGTACTGCAACGTCGCCGGCGGCAGCTCGTCAGCGATCACCAGCGGGTTCGACACCAGAACGGGCTCCCGGTTCCGGTTGAAGATTCGAATCCGGTCGATCAGCTCCTGAGCCTCGACGATCTCGAACAGCAGGTGGTGGATGTCGGAGATCTGGCGGTCCCTGAGCGCGTTCTCGACGGCGATCTGGATGGCCTTGGCCGTGAGCGCCATGTTCCGCCGGTCCTCCTGGAGGAGCTCCGCCTGCTCGACGCGGATGCGGATGAAACCGTATACGCCCACGACGAGGACCAGCGGAATCATGAGGACCAGGCTCAGGCGGAGTCTCAGTCCCATGGGACCAGCCGGCGAACGATCACGCGCTCCGAGCGGCCACGCGGCAGCATGCGCGAGAGCATGGTCCCCCCGGCACGTGTCCGGGGTCAAGTGGCGCCCGAGCGACGCTAGCGCTCCAGTATGTCCTCCTGACGAACGGTGACGGGACTGCCCCACCACCCCTCGGCCCGGGCGCGGGCGATATCATGTCGGGTCACGGAGGGCACAGTCTCCTCTCGGTTGCGGACCGAGACGGGTGACCGGCGAGGTGCGACATGGTGTCGTCCGCCCGACAGATTGGCGGAGCCTCACCCTGGTTCCTGGTGGGCTCCCGCCGAGATGGCCGGCCGGCTCTGCGGGAAGAAATCCTCATCCGACTCCGGGTGGCCATACTCGTATGGCCCGCGCTCGACGGTCGGCAGCCGCGGCCCCCAGTTGAGATGGGGCGGCGGCGAGGGGGCGGTCCACTCCAGCGTGTTCGCGCGCCACGGGTTCACCGGCGCCCGGGGGCCGCGGAACAAGGACCAGAAGAAGTTGATCACGAACGGGATCTGGGCGATGGCGAGCGCGAACGCCGACACGGTGATCATGACATTCCACGGCTGGAGGTGCAGCAGGAACTCGTACTGCGTGGGGTTGTAGATCCGGCGCATGTGGCCCCCGAGGCCGAGGATGTGCATCGGGAAGAACGTCAGGTTGAAGAAGACGAAGGTCGGCCAGAAGTGCAGGTGCCCGAGCAGACGACTCATCGTCCGGCCGAACATCTTGGGGAACCAGTAGTAGATCGCCGCGAAGGCCGCGAACAGGGAGCCTCCGAACAGGACGTAGTGGATGTGGGCCACGATGAAGTAGGTGTCCTGGATGTAGATGTCGACGGGCGTCGAGGCCATGAAGATCCCGCTGAGCCCACCGATGACGAACATCCACACGAAGGCCAGCGCATTCAGCATCGGCACCGTGAGTCGGATGCGCCCACCCCAGAGCGTGCCGAGCCAGTTGAACTTCTTGATGGCCGAGGGCACGGCAATGATCATCGTCGTCGTCATGAAGGACAGGGCGAGGGCCGGGTTCATGCCGCTCACGAACATGTGGTGGCCGTAGACGACCCAGGAGAGGAAGGCGATCGAGATCATCGAGAACACCATCGCGTGGTAACCGAAGATGGGCTTGCGTGCGAACACCGGCAGGATCTCGGAGGCGATGCCCATGGCCGGCAGGATCAGGATGTAGACCTCCGGATGTCCGAAGTACCAGAAGAGGTGCTGCCAGAGGAGCGGCTCGCCGCCGCCCGCCGGCTTGAACCAGCTCGTCCCCAGCCAGCGGTCGAAGAACAGCATCGCCACCGCCGACATCAGGACGGGCAGCGCCAGCAACGCCAGAACGGCCGTGATGAACAGGGCCCAGACGACCAGCGGCATCCGGAAGAACGTCATGCCGGGGGCCCGCATGTTGATCACCGTCGTGATGTAGTTGATCGAGCCCATCATCGACGAGGCACCGAGGACGAAGAGACTAATGCACCAGAGGTTCTGGCCCCAGTTGGTCCCCGTATACTCCGGCACGGCGGCGAGCGGCGCGTAGGCGGTCCATCCGGTGGCCGCGTGCCCTCCGGGAACGAAGAAGCCCGCGAGCATGACGAGTCCGGCGAGAGCTCCGGTCCAGAAGGAGAGCATGTTCAGCCTGGGGAAGGCCATGTCGCGCGCCCCTAGCATGAGCGGGATGAGGAAGTTCCCGAAGGCGCCGATGAGGATCGGCATCACGACGAAGAAGATCATGAGCGTCGCGTGCATGGTGAAGAGCATGTTGTAGGTCTCGGGCGGGACGATGCCATCGTAGAGATAGGGCTCAGGGACCCAGCGGAGCCAGGGGATCGACGTCTCGGGCCAGGCGAGTTCCCAGCGGATCAGCATGGCGAGGAGGCCACCGAGGATCATCATGACGAGACCCAGGAACAGGAACTGGCGGGCGATCGTCTTGTGATCAGTGGAAAAGATGTAGGTCTGGATGAACCCCGGGGCCGCCCGGACCTCTCGGGGGGATAGGATGGAAACAGCGACCGGCTCACTCACGGTGCAGCTCGACCCGCGCGATACGAATCTTGCCTTCGGGCGCCAGGATCGACAGCAGCGACGTTACCGCGCCTTCGGAAATGTTGAGGTGGGCCGCGATCTGCCTGGACTCCGCGGGCCCGTTGCTGGCCAGGTAGCCCAGGATCGCGTCATCGATCTCGCCCCACCAATCGTCCATGCGCATCGGTACCCTCACCCCCCGCCGCCCGGAGTCCCCTCACCGACGTCGTGGCCTCGCGCCGACTTCAGTCGCCGGGCATGGCCTCCTGATCGGCAGACGCGACACTCCTGCGGTCGCCTTCCTTCGCTCGTTTACGGCTGCCCCAAGCCTGGCAAACACGGATGAGGGATCCGTGAGACTCAGATGAGAAGTTTCTCACCGGCGGTCACGAGGATCTGGCCCGATCACCGCGCGGCCCGGTTGTGTCATCGCGCACCATGGCCCTGTTCGGCTGGCAGGGGTGGCGATCGTCCGAATGTGTTTTCCCGTGCTGCTGAGGGTGCCGACGCCTGGCACACGCTGCTCGTAGCCGGCCATGAGACGACAGACCCTGGCATCTCCTCGCGCAGCATCCCGAGGCCGGGACGCGCTTCTGGACCGAGCTCGCCGATGTGCTCGGGGACCGGCGCGCTTATCGGGCTCGGCCACGTCGGGCTCTGAAGCGACACGGTGTCGAGTTGGCGACAACATGTCGTACCCGCTTGCCAGACTTCTCACCAATGCCCTACTGAGAACTGGTTCAACTGGGCGTGTGGCTTGACGTTTTCTCTGGGGAGGGTTCCGGTTCGTCTGGCACCCCTGTTGCCTCTTGTTGCTGGCGTGGCTGATGGCTCTGCAGCATGGGACCGGGGCCTAAGTGCACCCGCCCGTCGGTGCCATCTCCGACGGCCGAAGGGAGGAAGGAATGCTCGACAAGATCCGCAAACTTCCCAACTCGCTCCAGGGCTTAGTGGTGGCCGGGGCCCTCGGGCTCTCTGCGCTGGTGGTCGCTCTGGTCATCAAGCTGCTCGCCTAGTGTCTCTTCTAGTTCGTATTTTGGTTGCCGTGGTGATCTTGGCTACTGGGGTCGTCCCTGGCCTGACCATCCACATCGAAGCGGTTGGCGCCGGAGGGGGCCCCGGAGCCTTCCGCTTGACAACTCCTCTCGCGGACGCGGCGGAGCCCAGGTCGGAGGAGATCCTGACCGTGACATACCAAGCAGGCCTCCTCACCGTGTATTGTGCGAACACAGCGCTCGACGAGGTCTTCAAGCGGGTCGAGGCGAGCACAGGGATCCGGGTGGTCCTCGAGAAACCATCGGCGAGGACGTGTCGCCGCACTGCGATCGAGGGCCAACCGCTCGAATGGGCGCTCGACAGACTCCTCACCGACCACGGCCTCAGCTACGTCCTGATTCTTGAGCCAGAGGATGACATCGTGACTGTCCGCATCTTCGACAGTGGCGAGCGCGTTCAGCGAGCCCCGCCGCGCCCGGCTCGCGGCGTCCCTCGACCCCTGCGGCGCTGGCTATGGTCCCGCTGAAGCCTGAGGGCCGGTGCCCAATAGGCCGAAAGGAGTCAGACGGCCCCGGTGAGATGCCGGGGCGCGGGCTGGAAAAGGAGACGAATGACATGGCCGTGTACCTGCTGATCGAGACCAAGAACCCGCTGGACGGCGGCACCTACGCCTTCGAGCTAGGCAAGCAGCTCAAAGCCGAGCGGCACGACGTGACGGTCTTCCTGCTTCAAGATGCCGTGTTCGTAGCCCGCCAGAGCTTCAAGGCCGGCGCCGGGCTGCGCAAGGAGGCCCGGTCCCAGGGCCTCAGAGTCCTCGCCGACGAGGTCGCCCTCCGAGAGCGGGGACTCGTGGGCGACCGGGTGGCCAAAGACGTCGATGTCAGCACCATGGACGAACTGGTCGATCTCTTGATGGAGCACTCGGACAAGGCGATCTGGCACTGAGGAGGCGATCGATGAGCGCACGGAAGACCATCCACATCACCCTCACCGCCGGCCCCTACGGGAGCGAGACTCCCGTGAGCGTGTTCCGGCTCGTGGACGCCGCGCTCGGCAAGGGCTACGACGTCAACGTGCTCGGCTACGAGGACGGCGTGCTGCTCACGGCAAAGGCGCAGAAGCAGCACGACGATCCGATCTGGAAGGACAAGCCCGAACACCACACCGACGCGGGCAAGGCCCACAGCACGACGGCCGAGTTCGTCGAGCGGCTGCTCGACAAGGGTAAGGGCGAACCGCACCTGAACTGGTACGTCTGAGGGCTCTGCTGCGTGGAACGGGGCGTTCCACAGGGCTACCACCTCGATCCGGTTGTGCACGGCACGCTGGCCGACATCTACAAGTTCACCGAGCAGGCCCACCGGACCCTGCTCGTATCGGGCCACTAAAGAGAGGCTGCGATGGAGAAGAAGATCCTCTCGGTGCTTTCGCATACCGAATACGGCAACCTCGAGGACAGTGACATCGGACTGTTTGCCTCGGCGTTCGCGCCGGCCACCGGCGCCACGCTCACCGTCCTCCTCGCCGAGGAGGCGGTGAACTACGCCGTCAGTGGCCAGTCCGGGACGGGCATCACGATCGCCGGGGGGACCGTCCAGCCGGGATTCCTGATCGAGACCGACCTCCGGTCCGTGCAGGACGCGCGAATCCCGGTGTACGCGTTTGCCGAGGACCTCGAAGCGCGCGGGATCGCCAAGAGCGAGATCATCGCCGGCGTGAAGCTCCTGAGGCGACGCGAGTTCGGCCGGTTCGTCGACCAGTTCGACACGGTCTGGAACTGGTAGCCGCGACGGTGCCTGACCTCGCCGTGGACGAGAGCGCCGTGACGGTGGACAACCGGGGCCTGCTCTGCGCCCAGGGTATCCTCCGCCTGATGCGGGCGCTCGGTCCACTCCCCTCCGGCCAGCTGGTACGGGTGCTATCCACCGATCCGGCCGCCGAGCACGACTACCCGGCGTGGTGTCGTAACACCGGCCACGTCTTCGTCGCGCACGAGCGGGGGGACAGCGTCATCGTCTCCTTCCTCAGGAAGCGGACGGCGTGAAGCGCGTGGCGGTCATCGTCTCGCGGGGGGAGTTCAACAACCTGGTGCAGGTTGCCACTATGTTGATGGCCGCCGTCTGCTCCGGCGTCGCCGTACGCGTCTTCTTCCGTGACGAGGCCGTGTATGGGATCACCCACGCCGGCGCCGGGGAACCCCACTTCTCGCCCGGCTATCGGGGCCAGGAAGGGGCCGTGCGGGAGCGACTGGCCGCGCAGGGCCTCGGCGACCTGCGCAACCTCTTTCGTGAGATCAAGGCCGCGGGGGACGCGCGCCTCTACGCGTGCACCGCGTCCATGGCTATCTGCGGGGTCGAGCGCGACCAGCTCGTACCGGAGATCGACGGGGTGCGGGGCCTGACGGCCTTTTTGCTGGACGACATGGCCGAGGCCCAACATGTCCTGACGTTTTGACCGGATATCATGAGCCTGTGCGCGATCTGCAGTCTCCGGCTCCCTGGGGATGTAGGACTCTGCTCACACCACGATGGCCTCTACGACGAGGCCTGGGCGATGGTGAATCGCGTCATGTGCGATTTCCTCCATCGCCGGAAGGAGCCGTCGCCTCACTCGCCGGACCAGCACCCACCACGAGCAGAAGGGCCCCGACAGCGCCATGAGATGACGCGGGAACACCTCGACGAGCAGGGCGAGAGCCGACTCCGCATCGCGGTGCCCGAAGCTCCTAGTGCCGTTCCAACTTGTTGATACTAAATCTGTCCACGAACGACGTACACGGTGTCTTCCTAGGCGCGAATAGTTGGAACGGCACTAGCCGATAAGGAGGCCGGCCGCGATCCAGCCCAGCACAGCGACCTCCATCAGGGCTCCGCAAAGACGCTCAGGTGACGTCCGCGCAGCGGCCGGCGGAGCTTACGAAGCGCCTTGTCCTCGAGCTGCCGGATTCGCTCCCGTGTCACCCCAAAGCGGGCCCCGATTTCTTCCAGGGTATATTCTCGGTCTGCGCCAATGCCGAATCGGAGACGCAGGATCTCGCTTTCTCTGGGGTCCAGGGTTGCCAGAGCGTGGTCGATCTGGGTCCTGAGGGCCGCCTGCGTCAGGTAGGCGTCCGGAGCGGTGGCGCCGTTGTCGGGCAGCAGATCGCCCAGCTCGGAGTCCTCACCGACCTGGTACTGGAGCGACAAGGGCGTCTGTGACGCCACGAGGAGGAAGTGGAGCTTCTTGACTGGCAGGTTCGCTCGTCGGGCCAGCTCGTCCGGCGTCGGTTCGCGGCCCTCCAAGGCCCTCAGAGTACCGGCCAGGCGTGAGATGCGGTTCAGTGTTTCGAACACATGGACGGGGAGGCGAATGGTCCGGGAACGATCCGCGATCGCCCGGGTGACCGCTTGGCGGATCCACCACGTCGCGTAGGTGGAGAACTTGAAGCCGCGGCGATACTGGAAGCGATCGACCGCCTTCATCAGGCCGATGTTGCCATCCTGGACGAGGTCGAGCAGGGGCAGGCCGTTGCCCAGGTATCTCTTGGCCACCGAGACGACGAGGCGAAGGTTGGCCTCCATCAGCTCGCCTTTCGCCTGGCGGACGAAGCGATCGCCTCGCTCGATCTCGGCCAGCAGCAGCCGAAGTTGTCGTTCCGGTAGCCCCATTCCTCGGCGGAGCCGTCGCAGCTCTCGAGTGGTTCGGCCGAGTTGGCCCTGCGCCAGATCGTCGAGGCGCTGGCACCGAGCCCGGACACGCCTCACGAGCGCGTCAATCACCCCGGGCCGGAGCGGCATCATTCCTACGAGGTCCTGGATGGCTTGGCGATTCGCGGAGACTTTCTTCGTCCAGCGGGCCCGGGCGGCCGTCGACCGCCGCTGGTTGCTCGGTGATCGCTGAAGCTCGGCAATCTCGCGTTCGAGGCGACGGATACGTCGGAAGGTCAGCAGCGTCAGCCTCGTCTGGGCGGCCTGAAGTTCCTCGCCGTCGGGCGAGATGATGACGTCGGGGGCGGAAAGCATTCCCCGACGCAGCCGATCACCGAGTTCGAGGAGCATCTGCACGGCCGTCGGGATTCCGGCGACGGCGTGGCGGAGCGCGATTTCCCCAGCTTCGATGCGCCGCCCGAGCTCGACCTCTTGCTGGGCGGTGAGCAGAGGAATCCGGCCGATCTCCCGGATATAGATGCGAACCAGGCTGTCACCATTCATGGGTGACGGGTCGTGGGCCCGGGCAGGGAAAGACCCCGAGGCGTGGTTGCCGATGCCCTCTCCTCGCTGGCCGGACCGTCCGCCGCCTAGCGAAGCTTGACGAGGAAGTGGGCCCGCCGATTCTTGGTCCAACATGACTCGTCGCCCTCCGTGCACCAGGGTCGCTCCTCGCCGTAACTGATCCACGTGAAGCGGCTCGCCTGGACGCCCCGCGAGAGCAGATAATTCACCGTGGCTTTGGCACGCCGGTCGCCCAGGGCCAGGTTGTACGCGTTCGTGCCGCGCTCGTCACAGTGCCCTTCCACCAGGATGAGATAGTCGGGGCGCGCGTTCAGCCATCGGGCATGCGTGTCGAGGATCGCGGCGTCCCTGGGGCGTATCTCGGCCTTGTCGAAGTCGAAATGGATGTCCGTGAGCTCGGAGATGCGACGAAACTCACTGGGTGCCGGCCGAGCAGGGGTCGGTGTCGTCCCTGGGGGCCGGAGACCCGGGCGCTCCTGGTCTACTGGCGCTCGTGGCGCTGCGGAGGGGACCGCTGGCGTGGTGGGTTCGGCACGGGCGGCACCAGGCGCCGGGGGAGCCGACGCTACGCTCACCGCGGGCCGTTTGGCGCAACCGGCAAGGAGCACGAGGAAGACGAGGAGCGGAACCACTCTGACGTATGGGCGCTGACTCTCCATGTCATTTCCCCTTCAGCCCGCGGTGAGGACGTTCCCACTCGGCCGCTGCGTCGAAATTCCTGGGGTCCGACGTGCCCGGCGCTTGACGTTCAGTAGCCACGGGTCCTCGTCCTGCGAGGCTCGGGCGTCGCGGTCCTCGCGGGTGGCTGGATCGCTGTGGTCGTCTGCTTGGCCGGCCCGACCCGGACGACGGCGATCGAGCGAGCAAAGAGCCGACCGCCATGGGCCTCGACACTCACGGTCACGTAATCTCCAGGGCGCAACTCCATCGCGCTCAAGGGAGACTCCTTGAACGCCCCCGGCCACTCTCCGGCCGCGGCCTCGTCGGTCCGGGCGAGGAGCGCAATGTCTGTCTGCGCCGTCAACTCGACCGACCGTTTGATGAGCCCCTGTCCGGGGCCCGTCCAGGGCCCCATCTCTTCGAGGGTGATCGCCCCGGTCTTGGGCTCCACAGCGACGATTCTCCCTGAGTGCCGCTCCTCGCTGCCGGCGTGCGCCGTCGCGGCCAGCAAAAGGCCGGTCAGTGCGAGCGCGACGAACATTCGTGAGTTCACTCCCGTCACCTCCCAATGAGAGTCCGGGACGTCGAGACGGCCTGGCCCATTAGCGCGGTCTGGGACAGCGGTCTTCGGTGGTGACCGATCTCAGGACAGCCAGGAGGTCATCGACCCGAAAGGGTTTTTCGAGATAGCGGTTCGCGCCGCGCGCAAAGGCCTCCTCAGCCACCGCCGCTCCTCCGAAGGCGGTGATCAAGATCACTGGAACCTTCGGCCAGTCCCGGCGCAGGACAGACAAGAGGTCGAGCCCCCGCATTCCCGGGATCTCCTTGTCCAGGATGACCGCAGTGAATCCCTCCGACTCGATCGCCTTCAGCGCCTGCTCGCCGCTGACTCGATCGATCACCCGATAGCCCTCCCGCTCCAGGAAGTCCTTGAGCATGGCGCGCATTTCAGGGTCATCCTCAACGACCATGACCACGCCGCGGCGCATTTCGCCCTGGTTAGGCATACCAGCCATCTCCTGCCCCGTTCGCCTTCGCAATTGGGGTGCCAGACTCGGCGAAGTGGGGCATCCGCCGGCGGAAGGTCCGACGCGCATTTAACGGCCCGGTCCAGGGCCGAGCGACCGCTGAGGATGGGTTGAGCGCGACGGGATGTCGCCGGGGCGACATCATGTCGGACTTCGCGCGGACAACGACGGCGACTGCAGTTCTTGAACGGCAGCAGGCCCAGGAGCGCACCTTCGCTCCCACCGGCCCAACGGGTGGGGTGAGCGGCCAGCCCGCGAGGAGTTAACGACGCCGATCCTGCGGGCCCCGGCGCTATGCGGGCATCAGTTGCGCGGTGGCGCTCGGCGCTCACGCCGTCCAGGCCTTGGCGCCCGTGGGCGGCGCTCGGCGGGTAGGAGCCGGTGTTCTGGACCGTCATCATCCTACTGGTCGTGGCGGGGTTCGGGGTACCGATGACGCGGGCGGGGTCCGGCCGCTGATCAGCCGGGCCGTGGCCCAGCGACCGGCCGCCGCCGCGACAGGCGACGACACGCTGTCGAGGACGCGACAGCGTGTCGTGGTCGCCGGGCATGAGCGCCGCCCGTGGGTCCGCGCCAACTGCCCGCCATGCTTGGCCCTCGCGCGCGAGACCGGACCTGGCATCGCGGTTGCGCTTCCCCAGAGCGCCGGCTGATCCCCTAGCGTCTGTCCTGACGGCCGGCCCGCTTCACGAAAGGAGGTGCGACATGGTGCACGTTACGGAGCGCGCGAAGGAGGTGCTGCTGGAGAGAAAGCGGTCGGCGAACATTGACGATCCCGAGACGGCCCTGAGGTTGGCGCGCAGTCCGGGCGGGAAGCTGGGGCTGTTCGCGGACCGGATGAAGGCCGGCGATCAGGTCGTGAAGCACAAGGACTCGACGGTGCTGCTGGTGGACGCCGAGCTGTCCGAGCTGATTTTCGCCGGCCGGACCGTCGACTGCACGCACACCGGGGGCAGGGCGGATCTCGTCCTCACCACGCGGGGTGGCCGTGCGCCGAGGCAGCCATGAACTCACGAGGGGACCCCGACGACGACCGGAGCGACGACCTGCGAGGGCTGGCCCGTCGCGCCCGGGGGCTCTTGCCCGGGCTGCGCCCTGGCTTCATCGGGATCGGAGTGGCCGCGGTCCTCCTGCTGATCCTGCTCCTGTCGAGCTGGTTCACGGTGCAACCTGAGGAAACCGGCGTGGTCCAGCGTTTCGGAGCGGTGGTGCGGAGCGTGGGACCCGGCCTCCACTTCAAGCTGCCGTACGGCATCGAGACGGTCCAGCTGGTGCCCACCGCCCGGGTCCTCAAGGAGGAATTCGGGTTCCGGACCGTTGCGAGCAGGCCCGGCCAGCGGACGCAGTACGCGGACGACAAGGCGTTGAAGGACGAATCGCTGATGCTCACGGGCGACCTGAATGTGATCGACGTCCAGTGGATCGTCCAGTATCGGATCGAGGACCCGGTCCGCTATCTCTTCCGGGTCCGGGAGCCGCAGCAGACGATTCGGGACATCGCCGAGGCCGTCATGCGCCGGATCGTCGGCAACCGGCTGGGCAGC
>DASYUQ010000135.1 GCA_036001065.1 Candidatus Methylomirabilota bacterium | reverse complement strand
CCCCGTGTCGTGCGGAACTGAGGCGACGGGTGTCCCCGCCGAGCTGGCGGTGGTCCGCGTCACCTGCAAGGACGTGAGCACGCCGGTGACCGCCGTCAGGCCGTTGTTGAACTGGTACATCCGGCGCGCCCGCTGCACGCGTGATCCCGTGCCCGCCTGGAAGATGTCGAGCATGGACTTCACGTTGCCGAAGGCCACCGCGAGCGCGACCGCGCGCCAGGTATTCACCGTTGCCATTTAGGCCTCCTCCATCACGCGAAGATTCTCCGCTCGGGGTTGACTCGCTCCGTGGATGCGAACGGGATCGCTACCCCATCGCCGTCGTGATCGACGAGCCGCTGGCGGATCTCGCTGCGCCCCAGCCGCTCGATCGCCCGCCCGAGGTCATCCTTACGATCGCCGGGAGGGAGGCTCCTGTAGCGGTCGATCTGCTTTGGGAGCGCCCAGGCGGCAATGCGCCGGAGCTGCTCGCGACCGAGCGTCACCGGGACGTCGAGGAGCCATCCGTGCTCGGCATCCCAGTGCAGGCGGAACCCTCGTGCAGACATGTGCACTGGCTCACCACCACGGCGAGACATAGGCGGCCATGGCTTCCCGGGTCCGCCACGCGATCTCGCGCTCCGCTTCCTCGGCCGAGGCGAATCGCGCGCGAAGCAGGTCGCCGGGCACCGCCTGCCCATCCTTGGTCGCGCCGACCGCGAAGGCCACCTCGACGCCCTCGCCGAGGAGGAGCAGGGCCTGGGAGTAGTGGCTGAGGGTGTCCGTGTTGAGGTAATGGCCCTTGCCGAGGAAGTGCTCGCGGTAGAGCCGCTTGACCTCTTCCAGCCGCTCCCGGATCGCCGGCGTCACCAGGCCACCGTTCTGGGAGAGCTCCCATTGCGCGAGCAGGACGTTGTCTCGGCAGATGAAGTGCTTCTGGATGATCCGGTCCGGATAGGTCGCGATGTCCTTCTGGAGGAGCGGCCAGTTCCGCCCGAAGCGCTGGCGCCGGCCGCTCTCGATCAGGTACCCGACGTGTGCAATGTGGACGTCGGAGAGGATGATGACGGTGCCGGGCCCCTCGTTGAGGGCATGCTCGGGGTGCTCGTGGACCATCCCGTACCACCGCATCGTCTTGCCGTCGCCGCGGGGCCCGCGCCGGAAGCAGCGGACGGGCAGATCCGGCTTCCAGGCGGTATCGACGGCGAAGTGGTGCTGGCGGATCGAGTAGCCGGCGAAGAGGTTGCGCCGGAAGTACTTGTGGAGCTTCCGGGGGTCGAGGAGCTTCTCGTCGGTGTCGATCCAGAGCACCCAGTCCATCCGGCAGACGGCGAGGGCCTCGTTGCGCGGCGTCTCGAAGCCCCTCTCGATGGGATTGGAGGCCGGGAGAACCCGCACGGCGTACTGGCCGGCGATCCGGCGCCCCTCGTCGCTCATGCCGGCGTCGCCGATCACGATCTCATCGGCCACGGTCTTGAGCGAGCGGAGGCACCAGTGCAGCGTCTCTTCTGAGTTGGGGCCGGCGATCAGAAGCGCCGAGGCCGTCTCCCGAGGGCGCTGGAGGGCGAGCTTCCGCTCCAAGTCGATGCGCCCCGTGGGCGTGCCGTCGACGCGGTACTCAACGATGTGCCAGCCGAGCGGCTCGGCGAGATCCTCGCAGACGCCGGCGCCCATCGCCTGCACGCTCCGCTCCTTCTTCTTGCCGAAGAGGTCGCGGAGGTCGTGGAGGTCGAACTCCCAGAGATGGCAGCGGTGCGGATAGGTCTCGTAAGACATCCATTCCCAGGGGCCGTAGGGCACCGTGATGAGCACATAGCCGTCCGGCTTGACCCACCGCTCGAGCCGGTCGAGGAGGGTCGTGGGGTCCGGGACGTGCTCGAGGATCTCGAAGAGAAGCAGGCAGTCGAACGGCGGCTCCCCGGACAGGTCGACCTGGTCATCGCCCACCACGAAGCGGAGCGCATCGGGGATCGTCGCCCGGTCTCGCCGGTTTCGTTCGCACCAGTCGATCGAGTGGCGGTCGATGTCGACACCGACCCAGTCCCGACCCACGCGGTTGGCCATGTTGACGCTATAGCCGCCGTGCGCGCAGCCGAAGTCGAGGACGCGCTGCACGTCGGGGTGGGCGCGGAACCACTGCTCCAGCATCTGGAACCGCGGCTCGTTCGGGACCTGGGCGAAGACGTCGGTATGGGTCTGGCCGATCTTCTCGTACTGGCCGCGGAGCCCATCTCGGCTCTCGCTGAAGCCCCATTCGCGGTCGATCCGTTCGCGGATCTCGCCGGCAACCTCGTCGGTCAGTGGATCGAGAAGCGTGCGCGCGGCCATGATGTCCGAGCGCCGGATGAAGTGATGGGCGAGTCGGTGCGGGCTGTCGTTCTGCTCGCGAATCAGCCGCTCGAACGTCTCGGCCCATTCTGATGCGACGCCGCGCCAGTCGAGCATGACCGCCCGGGCCCGGCCGGCCTCGGAGGCTTCCCGCCAGGCATCTCCATCGCGGACGTAATGGAGGACGGCGGCCGTGAAGTCGTCCTGATACTCGGGTGACGAGGGATCGCCATCGACGAGGACGCCGGCGCCAGGTGCGATCGTTTCGGGAAGGGCGCCACGGGCGCTCGTGACGATCGGGAGTCCGGCCGCCTGACATTCCATCGCCGTGATGCAGGAGATCTCCGCGAAGGTCGGGTTCGTCGGCGACGGCGTCGGGTAGACGTAGACGCCGGCGGTGGCCAGGTGCTCGTAATATTGCCGCTTCGGCAGCGCCCCGAGGAACACGACGCGATCGCCGAGGCGGCTGATCAGCCGGTCGACTTGCTCGTAGAAAGGCCGCAGATGGTCCACGCGATTGTCATAGGAGGCGAGGTAGAGCCGGAGCCCGGGCTCCTCTTGCAGCAGCTGCGGGAGGATCTGACCGAGCAGCACGTCCGCGCCCCGCTCCGGCCGGGCGCCGTAGATGAGCTTCTGCCGGTCGCGCGGCACGCCTTCGACGGCCAGGCCGAGGCTATCGAGCCCGTCGAAACGAACCAACTCGATCCCGTTCCGGGTCTGCCAGAAAATCTCGTCGGGGATCCCGTAGACCTCGCGGTACTGCTCGGCCATGTAGCGCGAGAGCACGGCCACGCGGTCGACGTTCCAGAGCACCGCCTTGAACGTCGCGGCCTGCCGCATCAGCGCCAGGTCATGGCACCAGAGGATGTTCAGCCGGCTGGCCATCCGAGTGGCGAAGGCCTCGGGCATCCGCTGGACGATGGTGACGTCGTGGGGCGCCGAGGTGGCGTAATCGGCGAACTCGCCGGCGGGGCGATAGAGCACGCCGTCATAGAGCCCGGGGCGCTCGCAATTGGCGAAGACGACGACGTGATGGCCGAGGCGGGCGAGCTCGCGACTCAGGCAGAGGCCGGCGGTTTCGCTGCCGCCGAGGCTCCTCGATTCCAACGAATCGCCCTGGAACGGGAGGCCTGGAACCAGGAGGGCGATATCGAGATCCACGGCCTATGCGCCCTTGCTGAAGACCGCCAAGCTCCGCACGGCTGCCTGGTTGACGCTCGTTTCGAGCATAATGAACGGGAACGGCAACTCCTGGCCGAATGAGACGCCGAGGGAGCCTGGGCCCACCTCCGCGTACCAGCGAGACGAGACGGCCGACATTCCCGCCGATGTGAGAATCGGCACGAAGTTGGCGGAGGTCTGATCGAATGAGCCGCGCAAATAAAGTTGGCCGCTTGTAATGACCGGGACCCAGATCCCCAGCGTTTTCGCATTACTCACGTCGACGATGCCCGATAGAGTGCCGCTTAGCGGAATGGTCGGAGACGCGATCATGTCAGAAACCCTTCGAGTAGACGGCCACACTCCGCACAGCGGCCTGGGCGACGGCCGTTTCGATCATAATGAACGGAAAGGGAAACTCGACGCCTACATCGAGCGAGACGGCCATGGAGCCGGGACCGGCGTCGACGTACCACCGCGAAGAAATCGGGGTCGCGTTCTGATTGAAGATGGGCCAGAAATCGGCCGAGTTTTGATCGAAAGAACCTCGAAGAAGCACCTGGCTGCTGCTGATGACGGGTATCCAGATCCCGACTGCTCGCGCCCCAGTCACGTCCACGATGCTGGAGAGCGTCCCGCTGAGCGGGATCGTCGGAAAGACGGGGAACGGGACCATGGGCTACTGGCGCCGGCGCTGGCCCCTGGCTGCGATCGTCTCGGCGCCGACCCGCTGCGCCTCCTCGGCTGTCACCGAAAAGTTCTCCAGGGGGCCGTGCACGCGCTGGAACGACTCCCACTGCGGGTCCGACCAGTTGTCGGGGCTGGCATCGCCGACCTTGTATCCGCCGGTGTCCTTGGTGAAGACCCGGACCATTACCGCGGCGCCACCATCAGATAGCCGAGGTTCTTGGCGATGACCTTCTCCGCCTGGTAGTAGGAGGCCTCGACCACCTCGATCTTTTTCCCGGGGTCCGGGTCGTTGTAGCGGAACATCGCGAGCGGCGCGGGGATCAGATCCGGCTTCCAGCGAAACGCCAGACCGAGGGTCTGGGTCATCAGCGACACGCCGGGCTGGACGTAGCAGAGGAGCGCGTTGTTGCCCCAGATATTGGTCATGGAGGCGGCCTGGCCTTCCTTGGCGTTGTTTATCACGCCGCGACCATGCAGAATCTTCTGGACGCCCATGGCCGCCGCGATCTGCTCGTCGTTCAGGAGACCGCCCGAGGTGTACTTGTAGAGCTCGATCAGCTTGGAGTGGCGCCGGAGGACCTGGAACGTATCCTCGTCGACGACGAGCGTGTTCGGCATCAGGCCGGTCGTCTGCCGGATGAAGGCGATGGCGGTCGTGACATCGACAAGCGGATTGGAGTTGGTGAGATCGCTCCACTTGCTGGACACGGTGACGCCTGATCCCACGTTCGTGGACGAGGTCACGAGGTTGGCCAGGCGGACCTCGAAGTCCTGGATGAGCGACTGCAGGACGATGTTGGCGGTGTTCTCCCGGATCTGCAGCGCCATGTCGGTGTTCGTCAGATCCTCTTGCGCGATCTCGCCGGCGAGGGCGAAGTTCTGGGCGAAGTAGGCGTCGCACGACACCTTGAACTCGATCCGGTTCGGCCGAGTCTTGGGCGCGCGGCTCGTATCCGGCACGCGCAGCCAGGAGTCGGGATCGATGATGTAGTACTTATTCGACTGCTTGTCCACGGGCACCGCCGGGAAGAGCTGGGTGCCGATGTAGCCATCGATGCCCGAGGCGAAGGCGGCGACGGCGATGTTCGTCAATGGCACGTCCAGATGCGCGTCGCGCCCGGAGGCCGCGCCGACGGCACCGCCGCAGATCGGCCGCATCCCGGAGAAACGGAATGCATCGAAGAGCGTGAGCCCGAGGCTGTGGGCCTCCTTCATGCGCTGCAGACGGTCCGCGAGCGCCTTGGTGGCCACGTCCACGTGGCTCAGGAGCGATACGACGACCGCGCGCAGGGTCGCGATCGAGAACCGGCCGGCCATTCGCCTCATCGTTGTCTCCTTCACGGGGCGCCCGCCCAACGCGTGGGCGCGTACATGATGGCGGTGATGATCTGGTCGGCGGCGCCCGCCGCTTCCAGGGCCCGCCCGAACGCCACGGCGCCGGACACGACGGTGATCGCATGCCCGCTGCTGTCGGTCGAGAGAATGGCGCCGACGGTGATCGCGGCGCCGGCGACGACCTTCGTCTTGCCGAGGTAGCCGACCGTCGCGTTCTCGCCCGACTTCGGCTTGTTCTGGAGCACGCCGACCAGCGCGCTGTCGGTCGCGAGGCTGGCGACGTTACAGGCCCGGGCGGCCGAGAGGCGGACCAGGGTGTACTGGCTGGCGCTCAGATCCGCAGCGGCGATCAGGGTCAGCGTATCGAGGACGGCGAATTCGCCCATCAGTCAGTCCCTCCCCTACGAGCGGACATAGGCTTCCTTGAGCTCCGGGTCCTCGTCGAGCACGACGCGCATGGCCGCCTGGTAATCCTTGATAGGATCGAGCTTCTTCTCGGCCAGGTACTTCCGGACGCGGTACTCGACCTTGGGGCCCGGCTCGTCAGGCTCCTGGGCATCCGCCGGCTTCTGCTGGATCGAGTAGGTCTTGAACAGCGTCTCGGCCTGGCGATTCATCTCCGTGAGCCAGGCGTCCACGGCCTGCTCGGCGGAGATCGGCCGCTTTGGATCGGTCAGCACGTAGGTGCCGCCGTTGGCCGACAGCGCGAGCTGGTAGAACACGCGCGCGAAGGGGCGGAAGGCCGGGATCTTGAGCGAGCGCAGCTTGTAGCTGATGCGCTCCTGATGGGCCGCCTCTGCCAGCTCGGCCTTCTCGGCCTGCGCACGCTGGAGATCCTGCTGGAGAGGTTCCAGCCGATCCGCGCGGGCGGCCTTCTGGCGCAGCTCCGCGATCTCGGCCATCGACACGACGATCTGGCCATCCGGGACCGACACCTGTGGAGCCGACGGGGCATTCTCCGTACTGGGCTTGTCCTCGGGCATTGCTGTCCTCCCTGCCTCCGTCCGGGGTCCGCCCCCGGTAGCGAGCTGGCGATTCAGGCGCTCGAGCGTGGCCTCGAAGGTCGCGACGCGGTCGACCATGCCGAGCGTCTGGGCGGCGGCCGCCGAGATCATCCGGCCTTCCCCGAATCCGCCCTTGACATCGCTCACGGTCACCCCACGGCCGCGGGCCACGGCCCCGAGGAAGGCGGCATAGTAGTCGTCGACGCGCTGCTGCATGGCGGCGCGCGCCGTCTCATCGAGGGCGACGAAGGCCTGGCCTTCGGACTTGTAGCGGCCGGCGCTGATGTACGTGACCTTGGCGCCGGCCTTCTCGGCCATCTTCGAGAGGTCCTCGTGGATGGCCAGGACCCCGATCGCGCCGACCTGGCCGGAGGGCGTGACCACGAGCTCATCCGCCTGGCTGGCGAGCCAGTAAGCGGCGCTCGCGGCCGTCGCGTTGACCATGGCCACGATCGGCTTCGAGCCCCGGGCGCCGTAGATCACGTCCGCGAGCTCCTGGATGCCGAAGACGCTGCCGCCCGGGCTGTCGACGTCGAGCACGATCGCGCCGACCTGGGGATCGTTGACGGCCCGCTGGAACGCCGCCGCGAACTGCTCGGTGGAGGTCCCGCCGCTGATGTCCGTCATGAGGTTCATCCGGTGCGAGATGACGCCGAAGAGCGGGAGAACCTGCACGCCGCCGAGGGCGCGGAGGGCGGGAGGCGAGGCTGCCCCGATTCGCGCCCGAATTTCCTCGTCGGAGAGCCGGGCCCCGCCCGCGCGGAGCCGGAGAACCTCGACGATCGTGTCGAGCGTCGCCGGCAGGATGGCCCACGGGTGCTCGCGGACGTACTGGGCGATGTGGGGATACTGGCCGTGAGCCGTGGCGGATTCGCCGTCCCACTGCTTCTGACAGATGGCCCGGCGCTGGGAGTTGTCGGGGAAGTCCTCGTTCGTCGTCCCGTCGGCCATGCACCGGTCGATGAAGTCGCTCTCCTGCTCGTCCTGGTTGGGCGTCGGGAGCGGCATCAGGCCACGAACCGAATCGCCGGGGGCGCCGTCGGACTCGCCACCCTGATCCGATGGACGTGGTTCGCGAAGGATGGCGATGAGAGCCGGCCGCCGCAAAGGAGACACCGGCCGAAGGCGGTGCCGACTTCGAGCACGACCGGTCGCGGACTGGCCACGTTCACGCTGACCAGCGTAGGGCCTCCGATATGGCCAGAATCGAACAGGGAGGGGTTTGGAGGTGGTTCGGGGTGGATCAGGGATGGATCAGGGCGGGATCTTTTTGCTTGACAGGCCCAGCTATTTCTTCTCCCGGTACTTCCTGGCCCACGTCTCGATCTCCGACCAGAAGGCGTAGAAGGGGCCGTGGGGCGTGACCCGCCAGATCGGGAGACCGGTCTCCTTGCCGAGCCGACGAAGCGTTTTCGGGCTCAGCTGGAGTCGCCGCGCCAGTTCATCGAGAGTGACCAGGTCCGACGATATGCCCAGGGTAGTCGCCATTCACGGTACCTGCATGTGGCACGGAGAACACAAGGAGAACGGCGCGAGCCCAGTCCCCGGCCGTGTCAGGGACTCGAACGGGTCATCGACGTGGCCGATGACGCCCTTGGCGCTCGCGTCGAGGCAGGTCGTGATCCGCCCGTCAACGAGCGCCATGCCCCAGCCCGAGCGGAGGAACTCGCACACCATCGGCGGCGCCGACACGAACCAGTCTACCTGACCGGCCCAGTCGAAGGCCCGCGTCATCGGCGCCGGGTTCAGACCGCCGAGCAGCCCATGGCGCTTGGCGGCTTCGATGGCAGGCCCGGCCTTTTCGGGCCGGTGTAGGCTCACGTGGATCTGGGGGCGGTAGGGCGCGAGCGCCGCGCAGAGCGGGCGTGGATAGGTCAGCACTCGGGCATCCATGCGATGGAGGCGAAGGGCCGCGGCTCCCAATATGAAGTCGAGGACTGCGCCGATCACACCGCCGCTTCCTGCGACGGGTCGGGCTGGGCGGGCGCCACCGGCGTCTGCTTGTCCGGGAATTTCAGCATCGCCCGCGCGTGCGCCTCGTCCTCGGGCTGATTCGTGACGACGCCGGCGCCGACGAGATTGATCCAGCTGTCGAGCATCTGCAGCCGGAGGTCGTCGGTGAGCGGCAGGAATCGCCACTGTGGATAATCGACGATGCCCGGATAGTTGAGGTCGACGAGCGGCCGGACGACCTGGTTCATGATCAGCACCTGCTCCACGTCACGCCGAATCGCCTCGATGACGAGGAGGAACACGTCGAAGTTCACTTTGGCGCGAGCAAAGGAGCCCTGGGCCGAGTCGGGGCTCATGCCGAGGAGGCCGGGCATCAAGATCGCCCGGGCGATCGCCTTGTCGAACAGCTCGATCGACGGGACGAAGACCCGCGTGGCCTGGCCGGCGAGCTCCGGGGCCCAGAATTCCAGATCGTCCTTCGCCGGCCGCGGGATGATACCGAACGTGGCCGCCTGGAGATTGGTGATGATCTGCTTGAGATCATCGATCTGCGATGGGGTATACCGAGTGGGGTTGTAGAGCCCGAACACCGGCGGGATCCCCAGCCGCTCGAGCAGCATCGCCAGCCATTTGAAGGTGTTGTCCTTCGCCCAGTAGGGCCGATACGCCGCTTCGAGATCCGAGGTGCCATACGGGTTCGAGAAGCTCGGCTGGTACGTGTAGAGCACGAACTTCTCCCTCGGGAGCTTCCCGGCTTTGACCATGGAGTTGGTCATCTGGATCACGCCGTCCGGCAGCAGATTGCCGAACTGGTCCTGCTCGAACCAGAAGTAATGCGGGGCGCGGGTTTTCAGGGACCGGAGACCCAGGTGCCCGGCCCATTCCCCGTCCTCGATCGGCGCCCAGATCTTCTCCGTGAGGCTGAAGCCGTAATCGAGGCCACTCAGAATTTCGTACAGGTCGTTGTCCAGCGTCCCGCCACCGACCTCGCCGGGATCGAGATTGTTCAGGACCCAGCGGACGAACATCGTCGGTTCCCACTCGTCCGGTTGCCCCTCCGGGCTCGTCACCGTCCATCCCGTGGTGAGGATTGCGTGCTTCTTGAAGGCGAGGGCCGCCTTGACCTGGTCATCGCGGCGCATCTCGTCGAACACGCGCAGGCCGCGGCGGCTCGCGAGGTGAGACGGGTTGTAGGGCATCGAGTAGCCGCCGGGGAAGAGTCGGCGGGGATCGGCGAAGGCCAGCTCGCCCTCGCGCGCGGGCGGCTCGGGCGGCTTGTGGAAGCCACCGGTGACGGCGTGGCGGAGGCGCGCGGTGAAGGTCATGGCGTCGTCTCCGGCGGGAGAATCATCGAGCCGAACTCCCACCCGTCCAAATAGAAGTTATCGAGCCCCCTGTCGTCGTCTGATCCGAGGAAGATCACGTATGATCCTGATGCATTGCCTCCGTCCTCCAGTGCTCGCACTCCGAATTCGACCACAGTCCAGCCGTGGGCGAGGCGCCGATTCTTTGCCCAGTAGAATCCGGGCTCGACGTATGGACCGACAATGACGGGCTCACTCACCATGGCACCTCCGCCGTCGCCCGAGGAGGACCGATCAACGCATCGTGCGGCGTCCAGTCGCCAACCGGGCGCTGAAGAATCTGGCGGGCGAGCATGACGACGAGTGCCGTAATCCCATCGATCCGCCCGGTGCTCTTCGCCTTTGATGGTTTGATATTGCCGCTGGCATCGATCTCCGCCACGGCGTTCGCGGCACACAACGCAAGCAATTGATTCCCGCCGTGGCGAAGTCGACGGCCCGCGACGAGCACCTCCAGCATCTTGCTCGGGGCCGAAAGCGCCGCGAAGGTCTGCCGGATTGGAACGCATGTGATCCCGGCGGCAGTGAGGCGCGTGGCCAATCCGGTCGCGTTCCATGGGTCATATCCGAGCTCGATGATCTCGACGCGTTCCACTTCGGGCAAGCCGACGATCGCCTCATAGATCACGTCGTAGTCGATGATGTTGCCCTCTGTCAGCGTGAGGATGCCCTCGCGTGCCCAGACATCGTAGGGGGCACGATCGCGCTTCACGCGCTCAGTCACGTTGTCGGCTGGCATCCAGAAGCGCGCCAGCACGTCGAGCGTACCATCGTCATCCGGAAACCCAGCCACGAGCGCGCTCAGGTCTGTGGTGGACGACAGGTCCAGACCGAGGAAGCCGCGCCGAGACGGCAGCGCGCGCAGCGGCCCGCCGCACGCGGCCCAGGCGTCAGAGGGGAGCCAACGTGTGATGCTCTCGGTCCAGATATTGAGCCGGAAGCGCTTGAAGGCGTTCTGCGCGGTCGGCTTCTCGCGAGCCTCCTGGCAGAGCTTTCGCATGTCGTCGAGCTTGGGGGTGATCGGGAGGTTGGGATTCGCCTTCGGCCAGACGGTCTCGTCGGTCCAGTCGTCGCATCTCTCGCAGCTCTCGTCCGGAGCGGTTTTCCCTTTCGCGCGGCAGGCCTCGCAGACGTCGAGCGTCGCGATATAGCCGAACTGCCCGTCATCCGAGAGCACGCCTTCGAGCACCTTCACCGTGTAGTCGCGTTCGTCCCAGCAGACGGAGTGCCGGTCATAGCCGGAGGTCGTGATGATGAACACGAGCGGCTGCCGACGCGCTCCCATCCCGAGCTCGAGCACGTCGAGCATCGCGCGCGATTTGTGCGCGTGCAATTCATCAACGAGCAGGCAGTGCGAATTCGGCCCGTCGAGGCTGTCGGCGTCGGCGCCCAGAGGTTCGAACTTCGAGGCGGTCTCGAGGCTGTGCAGATTCACCGTGCGCACCTGGATGCGTTTGCGCAGGCCGGGACTTCGGAGCACGATCCGGCGGGCCTCGTCGAAGACAATCTTGGCCTGGTCGCGCTTGGTGGCCGCCGCATATACTTCGGCGCCGGCCTCGCCGTCGAAGAACGCCATGAGCAAGCCGACGCCGGCCGCGATCGTGCTCTTGCCGAACTTCTTGGCCACCTCGGAGTAGGCCTTGCGGAACCGACGCAGCCCGTTCTCGGTCCTCACCCACCCGAAAATGGAGCCGATTATAAATGCCTCCGGCGGAGATAGCACGATCGGTTGCCCGGCCCATTCGCCCTTGCTGTGCCGGAAACAGCGGAAGATATCGATCGCATCGTTCGCGAGCTCGGCATCGAAGTGCAGCCCTCGCGCGGGCCCCTCCACCAGGTCGCGGAGGTGGCGTTCACATGCAAGCCGTACGAGACGACCGACAAGGATTCGCCCGGAGGTGGCGTCGAGCGCATAGGCCGTAACTTGGTCATTCAGCCCGTTCCGCTCGCCGCGCCTCGCGCCGACGGACAAACTCGTCGATGTCGACCGCTTGGCCCGGCTTCCCTTTGCCGGCTTGCTCACGCGCCGCGCCGGCGCCAAGATCCACCTCGAGCCCTTTGCGATCGGCTGGCGTCATGCCGAAGGCCGCCGCGAGCTGGCGCAGACCTTCGAGGGCGCCCTTCGCGATGCCCACCTCCGGCCGCGCCACGCGCCCGTTCGATCGCGTGACATCGGTCAGTGCATCGGCGCCCCGCTTGGCTCGGCGCAGGCGCTGGCTCGCGCGTCGATACAGAGCCGCTCGTTCGCACAGCGCCGCGAAGATCATCCGGTCCGCCGTCGTGAGCAGCCCGAGCCGAATCATGCCTGGCGCCTCGGCGTCCCAGATCGCGCGGGCCACTCGATCGCCGAGAAGCCACGCCGGACACATCGCCTCGCTCGCCGGCGGCTTGGGCTCGTTGCGATTCCGATGCCGGTGGCCAGCACCGCCATCGAGCTTGTCGAGCGCGGACGGCTTGGGTTTCTTGCCTCGACGGCCCATAGGTCGATTCTGCCACGATTACGGGGCCATGCGGAAATGCGCGGGCATTCACGCGGGGACTCCCCACGGTCTCGCTGGACCAAGTCTTATAGGATTTCCTATCATCGCTGCCCCCGTCCTTCCCGCTGTCGCTTGATCGCATGGCAGCTCTCGCAGAGCCCTTGGCCGTTCTCCAACGCCCATGTGCCACCCACCTTGACCCGGACGATGTGATCGGCCACCGTCGCCGGAACCGGAGTCGAGTGACGGCGGTACGGATCCACGCAGAACGGGTCTCGAGCGAGGATCTCCTCGCGCCAGCGCCGATGTGGTTCGTCATAGCCGCGCGCCGCCGCAGAGCCTCGCTCGCGCTCGTGCAGGCGCGCGTGGATCTGGCAGTACCGTCCATCCGTCAGCTCCGGGCAGCCCGGAGCTCGGCACGGCTTCTTCGGCGCTCTCGGCACTCAGCGCGTCCTCCTGCCGACTGTCGGCGCCGCCTTCTCCCTCGCCAGCTCCGCCGTCAACGCCTCCAACCGCGCCTGATCCTCCTCGGCCGTCAGGCCACGCCGCTGGGGTTCCTGCCCGTCCGTCCCTACCTCGCCTGCCGTCCGCTGGTGCCCTGGCTCTTCCGAGTCCAGTGCGAGAGCACTCCGGATCGAGGCACGGTCTGATCGGGCCTCCACCGGGTTATCCACCACGGCCGGCTCCCCTCCCCTCACACTCCCCTCCCCTCCGATCCCTTCCGATCCTCTCTGATCAGATCCGATCAGATCAAGATCAGATCGGTGACGAGCGTTCGTCGAGCGTTCCGTGATCGTTCGTCGCTTCTTCGACGATCGTTCGTGGATTGTAAGTGCCGGTGGAGGCGGCAGTTTCGAGGGTTGCGGCCGGTCGATCCGCTGGTGGTCGAGCCACGACGGAAAAAACGCGAAGCGAGTGCCGCGCACGCGATACAGCCGCACGAGGCCCTTCTTGGCGATCCGCAGCAGCGCGATCTCCACATCGGCGGGCCGTACCTGGTGAAATCCGAAGACCACTGCACGGAGCTGGTCGTCGTCAGCCACGAGGCGCCCCTCGTCATCTGCCTCCAACAGCATGCCTATCCACAGTCGATACTCGAAGTGAGAGAGCTGTCCGACCTTCCGGTGCTGGCGGTGCTCCGGCTTCAGGGAGCGGATGCGGGGCACGGGAATCAGTTCCTCCCCAGCGCGATCATCACCCTGAGCTCCAACCCCGCCACCAGCATGACCGGACAGACGAACGGCACGAGCACGTACGGCAGCACCGCCGGCCTCGCGGCGAGCAGCTCGGCGAGGGTCAGCACGGGCGTCTCCAAAGCGAGACACGGATTCTCAGTTCTGCCACTGTGTGTGTCTTTTCAGCCACAACGCCTGACGTGACTGGTAACGATTCCAGGCACTTAGACGCGACGAGCGAGGGCGAGCGCGCTGACGGCCGATGTAGCCGACAGGCTCGGCGGCGTACTCGACCGGCGTGTCGACACGGCCTCGCCCGCTCGCGGAAGTCGGTCATCGGAACAGCTCCTCACTCGCCCGGATCTCATCGCCGCGGACCTCGACCAGGCCGAGCCGCTTGAGCTTGGGCAAGTAGGTTCTGAACGTCCCGCCGGAGGCCGCATAGCCGGAGGCCTCGCCGAGCTCCTCGCGGCTGGTCGGCTTCGGGTACCGCTCGATCAGGACTTCGAGCATCCGCCGGGGCCCCTGGTCCAGGGACGCGAGCCACATCGCGCGCACGGCTTCCGCCGTCTGGGGCGCCGTCGCGACGCGCGCGCCGACGAGCTGGAGGCCCGCCGCAGTCAGCTGGACGCGATCTCCCGCCACGTCGATCATGCCCTGCCGTCGCAGCCGCGGAAGGTACGTGCGGAAGGTCCCACCGCTCGCCACGTACCCCGATAGCAAGCCGAGCTGGGCCTTCGACAGCGCCATCGGATACCTCAGGGCCAGTGCCTCCAGCATCTTGCACTCGCCGGCGCCGAGCACGATGTCGCCGCCGGCCCGCTTCGACTGACGACGTTCATGGCGAAGTGCGCCCGTCGCCTCGATGCGCGCATGGATCTCGGCATCGGACATCAGGGAGATGCGGGGCTCGACGGCCGCGCGGAGCTTCGCCTCCGGTGTTGGCGGAGCTATCTGCCGGGCCCGGAGCGCGCCAGTGATCACCGTCGCTGCCTCGTGGATTCGGTCGGCGACATTTTGCGCGCCGATCCTCGTGCCCTCGAGCCTGTCGACGAGGGACGCCAAGGTCCGGAGGGCCGCCTCGATGCGCTTCAACTGCGCGTCCCGGAGGACCGGGACCTCGACGCGCTTCTCCTTGGGCGCCGGCGGCGGCGGCGGGGCCTTCGCCCGGGCCAGCTCCGCCTCGAGGCCCGCGATCCGCCGGCGGAGCTCGCGGGGATCCTCGGCCTTGGCCTTCTCGATCGTCGCCGCCATCCGCTGCTCGATCGACTTCAGGTCGACGTCGGCCAGTGTCGCCGGCGCCTTCCCGCCCGCCGTCATCTTCGGCGTGGCCCCGGAGTCGAACGTCTCCCGGAGCCGGAAGCGCACCCGCACCGTCTTCCGGAGGAAATGGGGCGACCAGACCCAGGCTTCCCCGTCCTCGAGGCCAGCCAGCGAGGCGAGGATGTCCTCCCCCTGGTGGTGGTATTTCACCCACTCCCGGATGGCGGCGATGTCCTGCGGCCCCGTCGTCCGCATCGGGATCAGTGTCTGGACCTGGGTCAGGACGGATTTGTTGAGGGACGCGCTCCGCTGGGTGATGAGCGTGATCCCGAGGCCTCGGGCGCGGCCGCGGCGGACGATGTTCTCCCAGGCCCGGAGGAGCTGCGCCTCGTCGCGCATCGGCCGCTGGGGGATGTAGTCGTCGGCCTCCTCGAGGAACAGGTGCAGCGGCGCCTCGTTGCGCTGATAGAGGCGACGCGCGAACTCCAGCAGGAAGGCCTTCTTCGACCCCTCGGACTCGAACTGCGAGAGGTCGAGGACGCAGGAGAGCCGCTGGTCGACCACCAGGTCGGCGAGGAGCTGGCCACCGGTGCGCTCGAGGGGGACGTCGCCGCGCTTGCCGCCGAAGATCGGGAGTGGGAGCCCGGGCCCCTTGCCGTCGCCCGAGGATCGCAGGCCCCACCAACACCCCACTGGATCCACGACGACGAACGGCAGCTTCGCCCGGAACATTTCCTCAGCCATCACGGCGGCAGTATTCGACTTGCCCGCGCCCCTGGCGGCCAAGATGCCGAAGGTCTCGGTGATGGCCTCGGTGGGCAGAGCGAGCTGCGGCGAGACGTGGAGCTTCACGAAACGTCCAGCGCCTGCTCGGCCGCCAGCGCCTTGCGGATCAGCCCCCCGGACAGGACCAGGTCCATGAACCAGACCTGGTCGACCTTGTCGAGCCGGAAGGCCGTGGGATGGTCCTGGACGAAGCGGAGGAGATCGGCGTCGGTGACGAGCCAGGCATCGCGCTCGCGCTCCGTGCCGCGTCGGCGGAGCCGCGGGCCGTCCTCAGTCGTCGACGGCGGGCCCGGGAGGGGCGTCAGGAGCTTGCCCTCCCGCACCCACCGCTCGATGACGTGGTGATCGGTGCCGAAACACAGCTCCAGCTCGCGCAGCGTGTAGCCGTCGCGGAACCGGCGGCTGATCTTCATGCGCTTCAGCTTCAGCACCACCGACGTCTCCGAGCGGCCGAGCTGCTTGGCGATCCAGTGCGTCAGCCGGTGGCCGGCGTGGTCCCAGAGGAAGGCGGTTTCGGCCTCGGTCCAGTCCTGGCGGTCCTGCGCGTGGGTGAGGCCGAGCGTGGCCGCACGCTTCTTGAGCACCCACGCCGGCCACCCGATTCCCTCGGCGAGCGCCGCGATGGCGCCGCGGGTCCGCGCGTCGTAGCGGTCGCGGAGGAGCTGGTCGCGCTCCGGCGTCCAGACGTACTTCTTCGCGCGGCGCCCGCGGTGCTTCCAGCGGCAGCAGGGGCCGGTCCTGGCGTACGGGCCGCCGAGGAACGGCCGGTGGCAGTCGCCGCAGCTGCGCTGGGTCTTTGGGGCTGCGGCAG
>DASYUQ010000134.1 GCA_036001065.1 Candidatus Methylomirabilota bacterium | reverse complement strand
TGATGCCGTCGCCCACCATGGCGACGGGGCCGTCCTGCTGCAGTCGCCGGACGATCTCGGCCTTCTCGCCGGGGAGGACACCGGCGTGAACCTTCTCGATGCCGAGCTCGGCGGCCACGCGCCCCGCCGCCCCCTCGTTGTCCCCCGTGACGAGCACAGGCGTCATCCCCGCGTCCTTCATGGCGGAGACCGCCGCTTGGGCGTCCGGCCGTAGCTCATCAGCGAACCCGAGCGCTCCGAGAAGCTCGCGGTCGCGTCCGATCACCACGACCGTCTGGCCTACGACCTCCAGCTCCGCGATGCGTCGGCGGAGCGGCGACACGTCCACGCCGTCGTCCTCGAGATAGACGGCACGGCCGACGAGCACTCGCCGGCCGTTGACGCGGGCCGCAACCCCCCGCCCCGCGACCGCCTCGAATTCCTCGACCGCCGGGATCCGGAGCCCGCGGTCCAGTGCTGCGTCGAGCGTCGCGCGGCCGAGCGGGTGCTCGGACGAGGCCTCGGCAGCCGCGGCGAGCGCGAGGAGCTCGTCGGCGTCCCGGAGGTCCACGACCTCCTTCACGACGGGGCGGCCCACCGTCACGGTGCCCGTCTTGTCGAGGACGATGTGCCTGACGAGCCGGAGGGCCTGGAAGGCCTCGCCGGTGCGCATGAGGATCCCATGGTCCGCTGCCTCTCCCGCGCCCCGCACGATGGAAAGCGGTGCTGCGATCCCGACGGCGCAGGGGTAGCCCATGACCAACACGCTCAGGGCGGCGAACACGGCGCGTTCGAGGTCCGGTTGCCCGGTCAGCCACCAGGCGCCAACCGTCCACCAGATGAACGACAGCGCTGACAGGATCAACACCGCCGGGGCGTAGACCCGAAGGATGCGGTCCACCAGGTGCAGGATGCCCGGCTTGAGGGCGCGCGCGTCCTCGACGTGCCTGACGACCTGCTGGAGGAACGTCTCCGCTCCGACCGCCGTCACGCGGATCAGCAGAGTGCCGAGCCCGTTAATGGACCCTCCGATGACGGCGTCCCCCTCCGTCTTCTCGACGGGCATTGGCTCCCCGGTTACGAGGGACTCGTCGACCGCCGAGCGCCCGGCCATCACACGACCGTCGACAGGGACGCGGGCCCCCGGCCGGACGCGGACGAGGTCGCCCACCCTGACCTCCTCGATCCCGACCTCGATCTCGCGATCGCCGCGAACCACGAGCGCCGTATCGGGCTGGAGGTCGAGCAGTCGCTTGACCGCCTGCGAGCTACGCGTCTTGACCAGGAGCGACAGCCATTCGGAGAACAGGTGGTAGTTCACGATGAGAACGGCCACGGCGAAGAACGGTGCGGTCGGGTAATCCGGCCGGCGCAGGATGAGTCCGAGGACACCGCCGGCGAGGCCCGCGAAGGCGCCGAACTCGAGCAGCACGTGCTGGTTGAGAATGCCCCGGCGGATCGACTGGAACGCCATCCGGAGGAAGTGCCCGGCCAGTCCGAACACGACGAAGACGGCGAACCCGCCGACGATCCACGGCACCGCCGACTCGACAACGCCCGACGCCTTCGCTGCCAGGACGATCGCGGCTGCTACCGCAAACCCTGCCGTGCTAAGCACCGCGCGAGCCTGCCCCTGGCTGCGGAGGATCAGGAACGCCAGCGTCCCAAGCGTGAGTCCCACGATCCCGTCGAGGAGCAGCAACCACGCGCCACGCACCTGCAGGATCATCGCGATGGTGATCAAGCTCAGCCCGATGGCAGCGAGCAGCCGCTTGCCCTCGCGGGCCAACTCGGCCTCTTCCTCCTCGTACGGTCGCACCTTGCGCGGGTCGTAGACCGAGTAGCCGATGTCCTTCAAGGTGCCCAGGATGTCTTGAGGCGTGACCGTCGCCGGGTCGAATTCCACGAGCGCCTGCTCGTGCGTGAGGCTGACCGCGACCTTGTGAACACCGGGCAGCTGGCCCAGCGCCTTCTCGATCGTCCCAGTGCAGAGCGAGCAATGCAGCCCGCTGATCTTGGCCAGGAAGCGCGAACGCCCGCCGGGAGCGCGGCCCTCCTCAACCCAGTACGGTGTGGACGCCGTCGGCTCGATCGTCACCACGCTGCTCATCACGCCACCTCGTAACCGGCCTGCTTGATGCGGGCTTGCACCGCCTGCGCCGACGTGCGAGCCGGGTCGAAGACGACCTTGACCTTCCCGGCGCGGTGATCGGCTGCGCTCCGCACGACGCCGTCAACCTGCGCGAGCGCTCGCTGGATCCGCTGCTCACACCCCGTGCAGGTCATCCCATTCACGCGAAGCTCCAACTGTTCCATCACCACATCCTCCGCGATCAGTCCTTCGGGTCATTCAAGGGGTGCGCGCGACGCCGCCGCGCGATGCCCCTCGATGTGCGGGCACACCGCGGCGCGCCGCCGGCTGGCGCGGCTCCACGCCGCGAGGCTCCGGCGGATCTGCCGTCGCATGTCGATCAAGTCCCGGAGCTTGCGGTCCAGTTCTTGCGCCTTGTCCTGGAGCAAGCGGCGGACGTGCGCGCACGGCGGCCCTCCACCCTGGCGGATGGCGATGATCTCCCGGATCTCTGCCAGCGTGAGCCCGAGCCCCGCCGCCTGCTTGACGAAGGTCAGCGTCTCCACGGCGTCCTGACCATAGAGGCGGTAGCCGTTGGCGCCCCTCGTCGGCCGTGGCAGCACGCGCTTGGCCTCGTAGAACCGGATCGCCTTGGCGGTGACGCCCACCTGCCGCGCCAGTTGGCCGATCTTCAACCCGCCGTTCACGTCGCCGTTTCGGTCCGCTGGTCGGACGCCTGGCATCGCGCGACGCATGCGAGACTCAACCTGCGCCACAGCCATCGCTACACCTCCCGGCCTTTCCGAGGCCCGCGACCCGCGGGCGTCTCGATGTGGGGACACACTGCGGCGGCTGCTGCCGGCCGGTGCTTCCACGCAGTCAGGCTTCGTCGGATACGACGTCGGAGTTCGAGCAGATCCTTGAGCTTGCGATCCAGCTCACCGGCCTTGTCGCGCAAGAGGCGATGCACGTGGGCGCACGGTGGGCGGCCGCCTCGGCGGATCGCGATGATCTCTTTGATCTCCGCAAGTGTCAGACCGAGGCCGGTCGCTTGCTTGACGAAGTACAGCATCCCGACAGCGTCGTCATCGTAGAGCCGGTAGCGGTTCGCGGCCCGCTTCGCCGGCGGCAGGACCCGCTTGCGCTCATAGAAGCGGATCGCCTTGGCGGTCACTCCGGCCCGGCGGGCCAGCTCTCCGATCTTGAGGCCACCATCCATGTCAGTGCGTAGCCTAAACCTTTCCCCTTAGGGTAAGGTCAAGGCTGTTTTTTCAGGCTCACCCGGCCTCGCGTTCGAACGCGGCCGTGAGATCCCGGTCGGTGATGAGACCGTCGAGCTGCGCCACTTCTCTGCTGCCCCGAACCACGAGGATCGTCGGGATGCTCTTGACCCCGAAGCGCTCGGCCACCGGCATGTCCCGGTCGATGTCGACGCGATACACCGGCAGTCGGTCTGCGTATTGTCGGGCGATCCTTTCGAGGCGGGGTTCGAGCGCGCGACACGGTGGGCAGCGGGCTTGGCCTCAGGTCGCCGCCGGGTCCAAGCGCAAGTCGGAAGCGCGACGGGTGATCAGTCCTTCAAGACGCGCGATCTCTCTTCGGCCGACAGCCAGTCACGTATCCTAGCTGCGATCTCCGGCCCAGCGCGGCCGTGGTAGCTTGAGCGAATCGGCTGCTAGAGCGTGAGTCGTCGACTACAGGGCGAGCCGTCGCAACCGGAGCGCGTTGAAGATGACCGAAACCGAGCTGAAGCTCATTGCCGCGCTCGCGATGATCGGACTCAGCAGGAGGTCGAAGACCGGGTAGAGCACGCCCGCAGCGATCGGCACGCCGAGCGCGTTGTAGATGAAGGCGAAGAAGAGGTTTTCGCGAATGTTCCGCATCGTCGCCTGGCTCAGCCGGCGTGCCCGCACGATACCGCGGAGATCGCCCTTCACCAGCGTGATGCCCGCGCTCTCGATCGCGACGTCGGTTCCCGTCCCCATCGCGATGCCCACGTCTGCTTGCGCCAATGCCGGCGCGTCATTGACGCCGTCGCCCGCCATGGCGGCGCGCCGTCCTTCATGCTGCATCGCCTTGATGACCGCGCTCTTGTCTTCCGGAAGCACTTCCGCCTCGACATGCTCGATCCCGAGCCTGCGAGCGACCGCCTCCGCGGTGCGCCGGCTATCGCCCGTGACCATCACGATCTGCAGCCCGGACTCGCGCAGCAGCCGGAGAGCCTCCGGTGTGGATTCCTTGATCGGATCAGCGACCCCCACGAGCCCGGCGACCCGGCCGTCGACAGCGACGAACATCACGGTCTGACCCTCCCGTCGGAGCGCGTCGGCCCGTTCGGCAAGATCGCCGACGGGGACGCCGAGGTCTTCTGTGAGCCGGCGATTCCCGAGCGCGACGGTCCGGCCCTCCACCCGGCCCGCCACGCCTTTGCCCGTGATCGACCGAAAGTCGTTCACGACTGACAGAGTCAGCTTCCTTTCCACCGCCCCAGCCACGATGGCAGCAGCGAGCGGATGCTCGCTGCCCCGCTCCAGGCTGGCTGCCAAGCGCAGGAGGTCAGACTCCGAGTGCCCCGGCGCGGTCACGAGCGAGACCAGACGGGGCTTGCCTTCGGTGAGGGTGCCCGTCTTGTCCACGACGAGCGTGTCGACCTTTTCCAGGACCTCGAGCGCCTCGGCATTCTTGATGAGCACACCCGCTAGGGCGCCGCGCCCCGTGCCGACCATGATCGCCATCGGCGTGGCGAGCCCGAGGGCGCACGGACAGGCGATGATGAGCACCGCCACCGCGTTCACCAGAGCGTAGGCCATCCGCGGCTCTGGACCTATCAGGCCCCAGACGATGGCCGCGATCACGGCGACCGCGACGACGGCTGGCACGAAGTAAGCCGAGACTGTATCGGCGAGCCGCTGGATCGGCGCCCGGCTCCGCTGCGCCTCGCTCACCATATGGACGATCTGCGCCAGTAACGTATCGCTGCCTACGCGCTCGGCTCGCATCACGAAGCCGCCCGTCCCGTTGACGGTCCCTCCGGTGACGCGGCTGCCCGGCGTCTTCTCCACCGGGATCGGCTCACCGGTCACCATCGATTCGTCCACCGCGCTCGTGCCCTCGAGGACGGTGCCATCGACCGGCACCCTTTCTCCAGGACGTACCCGGAGACGATCGCCCGGCTGAACCTGATCGAGCGACACGTCTTCTTCGGTGCCGTCGCCGCGGAGGCGTCGCGCCGTCTTGGGAGCCAGGCCAAGGAGCTGCTTAATCGCGCTGCTCGTCTGGCTCCTCGCCCGTAGCTCGATCACCTGTCCCAGGAGCACGAGCGTGGTGATGATCGCGGCCGCCTCGAAGTAGAGCCCGACCTCGCCCCCGTGCGTGCGGAAAGAGTCAGGGAAGATTCCCGGATCGACGGCGGCGACAACGCTGTAGACCCACGCCGTGCCGGTACCGAGCGCGATCAGCGTGAACATGTTCAGGCTGCGGTTGACGATGGACGCCCAGCCGCGCTGGAAGAATGGCCAGCCCCCCCAGAGCACCACGGGCGTCGCCAGGATGAGCTGCAACCAGGCGATGAGCCGGCTGGACAGCCCGTGGCGCAGCGGCTGGCCGGGAAGCATGTCGCCCATCGCGAACGCGAGCAACGGCACGCTGAGCGCCACGCTGACCCAGAACCGCCGGGTCATGTCTTTCAGCTCGGCGTTCTCTTCGTCGCCGGTCACCGTTCGAGGCTCCAGGGCCATGCCGCAAATCGGGCAAGAGCCCGGAGCGCTGCGCACGATCTGGGGATGCATCGGGCAGACGTACTCCGTCCGTGCGGCGGCCTCCAGGGCACCGAGGGGCTCGAGCGCCATACCGCATTTCGGACACGAGCCGGGCCCGGGTTGCCGGACCTCCGGATGCATGGGACAGGTGTAGATGCGGCCCTGGCTCGTCATAGCGACTAGAAACCCCTCCAGTCTACGAGGCGGCGCATCGTTAGTCGATCGTGACGCGATCGCGATACTCCGGGACGATGGCCCGCTGCCGAGTTCTCCGGCGATACATGCCGCGGGGGCGTTGGCCGGGCCGGGGTCCCGCGGACGGCAAAGACGGTTTCGGTGGGCGCGTTGCGGTCCGCAGCCCAGCGCCCGAGCCGATTTGCATCCGCGTGGCTGGGGAGACCGTGGCCTCGACGTCCTTTCACCGATATTGGACGATCCACTTGCCTCCGAAGGGCCGTGCGGCCAACCCTAGGAGGCCAGACCAGCCCGGCCGGTGCAAGCACGAACGCTACCTTACGAAATCCGCGGGCTGGAGGAAGTGGGTAAACGCCAGGCATGCCGCGATGAAGGCCACGAAGAGGCCCGAGGTCACGTACTTGAGGCGCATGACGGGGGCGTAATCGGAGGGAGCGCCCCGGAGCCGGGTGAGCACTCGCCAGATCAACGCGCTCGCGACGGTGGCGGTCAGCAGCATGCCGGCGCCCATCCAACTGTCCCTCAGCGCGAGCGTTCCGGCGATCAGGGACACGCCGGCGGCGTAGCACGGCACAAAGAAGCGCCGGACGCCCCGCCGTCCGCGCGGGTCGGAGCGCTGGGGCCCGGCCCACTGCGAGGAGCAGATGGCGGTGGCCGGGCCCGTGGGGCACACTACGTTCATCAGGCATGCGTGAGTGCTGCGAGATCAGGACCGACATCCCCGAGCACCAGCGTCGGGTTCTCCAGATCGTGCTCTGGATCAACGGCGCCATGTTCCTGGGGGAGTTCGGCGCAGGGCTCCTCGCCCACTCCACGGCGCTCCTCGCCGACTCCGTCGACATGCTCGGCGATGCCATCGTCTACGGCTTCAGCCTCTACGTGCTCAACCGAGGCGCCCTGTGGCAGGCCCGCGCTGCGCTGCTCAAGGGAGCCATCATGGGCGCGTTCGGCCTCGGCGTCCTCACGGAAGTCGGGGTGAAGCTGGTCCGTGGGCTCGTCCCCACCGCCGAACTGATGGGCGCAGTTGGACTCGCCGCTCTCGCGGCGAACGTCTTTTGCCTGATGCTCCTCTGGCGCCGCCAAGCCGACGACATCAATATGCGTTCTGCGTGGTTGTGCTCGCGGAACGACGTGATGGCCAACGGTGGCGTGCTGCTCGCAGCGGTCGGCGTCGCGTGGACCGGCTCCGCGTGGCCGGACATCGTGACGGGCCTTCTGATCGCCGGCATGTTCGGCACGTCAGCCGTCGGCGTCATCCGGGAGGCCCGGCGCCAGCTGAGGCCCGCCTCAGCGCGATAGGCCCTGCCACCGGCGGCCAACGACAGGGCAGCCCCACGAGGCCGACCGCTCTCACTCGGCCGTGGCCATTGTGGCGCGGAAGGCCGGGTCCAGGCGCCGCAGCCTAAAACTTCCGCTCATGTGCGCAGCAGCGCTATGATTTCCAACTGTATGGGAAAGGAGCCTTCGTGGAGCCTCTGACCGAGCCGGCCGTCCGGCTGATCCCCCTCGGCGGCCTCGGCGAGATCGGCCTCAACATGATGCTTGTCGAGTTCGGCGACGATCTCATCGCCGTCGACTGCGGCCTCATGTTCCCCGACCCGGACGAGCTGCCCGGCATCGACTACGTGATCCCGGACTTCTCCTACGCGCTGGCCAAGCGCGAAAACTTCCGCGCCGTCTTCCTCACCCATGGCCACGAGGATCACATCGGCGCGCTGCCCTACCTCCTGCGGGAGGCCCGCGTGCCCGTGTACGGGACGCCGATGACGCTCGCGCTGGTGGCCGAGCGTCTGCGCGAGCACGACCTCTTGGAGGGAGCCGAGCTGCGGGCCATGCGGCCCCGCGACCGGATCGAGGCGGGACCGTTCCGCGTCGAGCCGATCCGCGTCACCCACTCCATCGTCGACGGGATCGGGCTGGCCATCGACACGCCGGTGGGCACCCTGGTCCACACCGGCGACTTCAAGCTCGATCCCAGCCCTCTCGACGGCGAGCTGCCCGACTATCGGAAGTTCGCCGAGCTGGGCGAGCAGGGCGTCCTCGTGCTCTGCTCGGACTCCACCAACGTGGACCGACCCGGCCACACGCGCTCGGAGATGGAGGTCGGCACGGCGCTCCGGGAACGCTTTCAGCAGGCCCCGGGCCGGATCATCCTGGCCACCTTCGCCTCGCACATCCATCGCATCCAGCAGGTGCTCACCCTGGCCGCCGAGCACGGCCGCCGCGTGGCGCTGGTGGGCATGAGCATGCAGAGGAACGTGGTGCTGGCCGCGGAGCTCGGCTATCTGCGGATCCCCCCGGACGTGCTGCTGCCGCTGGAAGAGCTGGCGCTGCTGCCGCTCGGGCGCCAGGTGATCCTCTCGACGGGCAGCCAGGGCGAGCCGAACTCGGCGCTGGCCCTGATAGCCGCCGGCGAGCACAAGGCGGTGCAGATCGACCGCGGCGACCTCGTCATCGTCTCCGCGCGCGTGATCCCCGGCCACGAGCGCACCGTGGGCCGCGTGATCAACGCGCTGCTGCGCCTGGGCGCCGAGGTGCTCTACGAGGACAACGCGTTCGTGCACGTGTCGGGGCACGCCAGCCAGGAAGACCTGAAGGTCATGCTGACGCTGACCCGCCCGCGCTACTTCATCCCCGTGCATGGCGAGTACCGGCATCTCCTCGGCCACGCGCGCCTGGCGGCCAGCGTGGGGCTCACGCCCGACCGCATCTTCCTCCTGGAGGACGGGATAGGCCTGGAGGTGACGAAGACGGCGGCGCGGGTGGTGGGCCGCTACCCCGCCGGGCGCGTGCTCGTGGACGGCAAGGGCGTCGGCGACATCGGCGCCGTGGTGCTGCGGGACCGCCAGCTCCTGGCCCAGGACGGGCTGGTGGCGGTCTCGCTGGTCGTGAACCGCCAGGGCGCCGTGGTGGCCGGGCCGGAGATCGTCTCGCGCGGCTTCATCCACGTCAAGGAGAACGAGCCGCTGCTGGAGGAGCTGCGCGCGACGATTCGCGCCGCGCTGGCGGCGCGGGTTGCGACGACGCCCGTCGACCGCGAGGCGATCGGCGCGCTGGTGCGCACGACCGTCCGCCACTTCATCACCCAGCGCTTCCAGCGCAAGCCGGTGGTCCTGCCGGTCGTCCTGGAGGTGTGATGGCGACGCTCGCGCGCAGGCGAAAGGAACCCCGCCGGTGGCTCCGCGAGGCGGAGGGGATCGGGCTGGTGGCGGTGGCGATCTTCGTGCTGATGGCGCTGGCCACGTTCGAGCCTGCGCTGGCGCCGGCTCCGCAGCACGGCCCCGTTGGTCCGGTGGGCACCCGGCTCGGCTGGTTCCTCTTCGCCGCCTTCGGCTACGCCGGCTTTCTGCTGCCGCTGCTGCTCGCCGTCATCGGGCTCAGTGTCTTCGTGCGTCCGCTGACCGCCCGCGGATGGCCGCCGGTGATCGGGCTCGTGCTGTTGATGCTGAGCGCGACCGGTCTCCTGGCCGAGGCCTCGAACGCGCTGTCGGCGGCGGACCGCGTCCAGCAGGGCGGCCTTGTCGGCTGGGTGGTGGCGGAGGGGCTGCGGGCGACGCTGGGCGCGGTGGGCGCGTGGCTCGTGCTCCTGGCCGGGGTGCCAGTCGGCGTCCTCTTCGTCACGCAGGTCTCATACGGCGCGATCTCGCGCATGGCCAGAGCCCGTATCGCCGGCTGGCGACGGCGCCGCGCCGCCCGGCCGATGAGGCCCGTCGCCGCCGGTGCGTTCGGCGACGAGGACGCGCCCGCCGCCGTGGTGGTCGATGCGTCCGGGGAGACGCCCCCGCTGCCCGTCGTCGTCGAGCCCAAGCGGCGGGGGCTGGGCGCGGGGCTCGCCTGGCAGGAGACCTTCGACTTCGGCCGGGGCGGCGCCGAGGCCTTCCAGCTCCCGCCCATCGGTTTGCTCCGCGCTCCCGAGGGCGCCGATCACCGGATGACGCACGAGGAGCTCCAGGACAACGCCGAGACGCTGCGCCGCAAGCTCCAGGACTTCGAGGTCGAGGGCCGCATCGTCCAGGTGAGCCCGGGCCCGGTCATCACGTCGTACGAGTTCGAGCCCGCCCCCGGCATCAAGATCAGCCGCGTCGTGAACCTGGCCGACGACCTGGCCCTGGCGCTCAAGTCGGCATCGGTGCGGATCGTGGGACCGATTCCGGGGCGCGGCACCGTGGCCATCGAGGTGCCGAACCCCGAGCCCGCCATGGTCTATCTGCGCGAGATCTTCGCCTCGCCGGACTTCGCCGAGGGGAAGAGGCGGCTGCCGCTGGCGCTCGGCAAGGACGTGACCGGCGGCGGGGTCGTCTCGGACCTCGCCGCGATGCCGCACCTGCTGGTGGCCGGCGCCACCGGCACCGGCAAGTCCGTCGGCCTCAACGCGATGATCTGCTCGATCCTCTACAAGATGACGCCGGCCGAGGTGCGGTTCCTCATGATCGATCCCAAGCGCCTCGAGCTGACCGTGTACGAGGGGATCCCGCACCTGCTGGCGCCCGTCGTGACGGACGCCAAGGAGGCGGCCACGCGCCTGCGCTGGATCGTGGGCAAGATGGACGAGCGCTACAAGCTGCTGCAGGCCCGGCAGGTCCGCAGCATCGAGGGCTACAACAAGGTCGTGGGGCCGGAGGAGCAGCTGCCGTACTGGATCGTGGTCATCGACGAGCTCGCCGACCTGATGATGGCATCGGCCGGCGACGTGCAGATGGCTCTGGTACGGCTGGCCCAGATCGCGCGAGCGGTGGGCATCCACCTCATCATCGCCACCCAGCGCCCCTCCGTCGACGTGGTGACGGGGCTGATCAAGGCGAACTTCCCCACGCGCATCGCCTTCCAGATGGCCTCCAAGGTGGACTCGCGCACGGTGCTCGACGCCAACGGCGCCGAGCAGCTCCTGGGGCGGGGCGACATGATCTTCGTCCCGCCGGGCGCCAACAAGCACATGCGCGTGCACGGCGCCTGGGTGGCGGACGAGGAGGTCAAGGCCATCTGCGAGTTCCTCCGCACGCAGGGCACGGCGGTCTACGAGGAGGTCGTGCTGCCGACGGAGCAGGAGGTGGCCGAGGGCGCCGTCGCCGAGCGCGACGACCTCTACTGGGACGCCGTGCACCTCGTCATCGGCCAGCGCCAGGCCTCGATCTCGTTCCTCCAGCGCCGGATGCGCCTGGGGTATCCCAAGGCCGCGCGCTTCATCGACATGATGGAGCAGGACCGCATCATCGGCCCCGGCGACGGCGCCAAGCCCCGCGAGGTGCTGGTGGGCCCGGAGTATCTCGCCAAGCGCGGGAAATAGCCCGCGGGCAAATCCGGCCCCGCTGAACCTCGGTTGCCTGCCGGGCTCCCGAGGGCTATAGTCCCGTCACCTCTCCGAGCGCTCGGCGCCCGAGCGAGCCATGCGGGAGGGACGAGGCACCCGATGCCCTGGTGCGCCGAGGAGATCCGGCCGAATCTCATCCGACAGCGCGGGGTCGTCCCCGACCCGCGCCGATCGTAGGGGCTATCGTGCGCAAGTACGTCGCCCGGCGGTTGTTGCTCTTCGTCCCCACCCTCCTGGGCGCGTCGGTTCTGATCTTCGTCCTGCTGCGCCTCGTCCCGGGGGACATCGCCGAGATCCTGGTGTACCAGGCCGGGACGGAATCGAGCGCGATCCAGCAAAAGCAGGTCGAGCAAATCCGCCGTGAGTTCGGGCTCGACCGGCCCGTGGTCGTCCAGTATGTGCTCTGGCTGGGCAACGCGCTGCGCGGGGACTTCGGGTACTCGTACACCCAGCGGCGGCCGGTCGCCGACATCCTGAGCGAGCGCTTCCCGCGCTCGCTGGAGCTTGCGTTCCTCACGCTCGTCGTCGCCATCGTCTGGGCCATCCCGCTCGGCGTAGTGTCGGCGACGCGCCAGAACACCTGGGCCGATTACCTCGTACGGCTCGTGAGCATCAGCGGCCTCAGCCTGCCGATCTTCTTCACCGGTGTCCTGATCCTCTATGGACTGGTCAGGTTCTTCCGGTGGCTGCCACCCCTGGAGTTCGTGGCGCTCACCCAAGACCCGCTGGAGAACCTGAAGCAGCTCGTCTGGCCCACGCTGGCCCAGGCCTATTACATCAGCGCGCCCATCACGCGCCTCACCCGCTCGCAGATGCTGGAGGTCATTCGCCAGGACTACATCCGGACCGCGCGGGCCAAGGGGCTTGGCCACTGGGCCGTCGTCTACCGCCACGCCCTCAGAAACTCGCTGCTGCCGGTGGTGACGTTCATCGGCTGGTGGGGCGGTCGCCTCCTGGGCGGGATCGTCATCATGGAGTTCATCTTCGCCGTTCCCGGCATGGGCACCGCGCTGGTCCAGGCGGTCAGCTACCGGGACTACCCGACCGTGCAGGCGATCGTCTTCGTCATGGCCCTGATCTTCTTGACCCTCAACCTCCTGGTCGATCTCCTCTATGGCTGGCTCGATCCGAGAATTCGGTACGCCTGAGATCGCGGGCCGCCCCCGCGTCGCCGTCGAGGTGCCGGGCGCGGCCGTCGCTAGCCGGACCCGCTCGTGGCGCGCGCTGGCCCACCAACTGGGCCGCTTTGCCACCGCCCAGCCTCTCGGCACGCTGGGCGGGTTCATCGTGCTGGTACTGATCCTGACGGCTGTCTTCGCCCCGCGGCTGGCGCCTCACGGCGCCAAGGACGCGGCGTTCGCGCCCTACCTGCCACCGAGCGCCGAGTTCCCCATGGGCACCGACCAGATCGGCCGCGACGTCCTCAGCCGCGTGGTCTGGGGCGCTCGCCTGTCGCTTTACGTCGGCTTGGTCTCGGTCACCTTCGGGATCACGCTGGGCGCGTTCTGGGGCATCGTCACCGCCTACTTCGGCGGAGCCGCGGACGGCCTGAGCCAGCGGCTGGTGGACATACTGATGGCGCTGCCCCCGATCATCCTGGCCCTGTCCCTCATGGCGGCGCTCGGTCAGACGGTGACCAACGTCATCATCGCATTGGCCATGTTGTTGATCCCCACCGCCGCCCGGACGCTCCGCTCGGTCGCGCTCAGCATCAAGGAGAGCCCCTACGTGGAGGCGGCGCGGGCGGCGGGGTGCTCGCACTGGCGGGTGATCTTTCGCCACGTCCTGCCCAACTCGTTCTCGACGTATATCGTGCTGTTCACCGTCAACATCGCCTATGCCATCGTCGTGGAAGCCGCGCTCAGCTTCCTGGGGTTGGGGGCGCCGCCCGACGAGCCGTCGTGGGGCGGCATGCTGACGGCGGGCACCCAGGCCCTGGAGACGGCGCCGTGGATGATCTTCTTCCCCGGGCTGGCCATCAGCCTCACCGTCTTCGGCCTCAATCTCTTCGGCGATGCGATCCGCGATCTGGCCGACCCCCGACTTCGGGGCGGGCTCGGATGAGCCGGGCCCCTACAGGAGGAAGCATGATGAGACGGCCCTCGATTCCCGCCCTGATCCTCTCCGCGCTGCTGGCCGTGGCCGGCGCGTCCCTGGCTGTCGCCCAGGAGAAGCCCCGCTACGGCGGCATCCTCAACTGGTACGTCTACGGCGATCCGGGGCGCCTCGACATCCACGCCGAGTCTCCGCTGTCGGTGCAACAGGCGACGGCCGGCGTCTACAGCGGCCTCCTGCATGTCGACCCCGACGACCCCGGCAAGATCGCCCCCGACCTCGCCGAGCGGTGGACCGCGTCCGCCGACCGCAAGACCTACACCTTCCACCTCCGCAAGGGGGTGAAGTGGCACGACGGTCAGCCCTTCTCCTCGGCCGACGTGAAGACGACGTTCGACCGGGTCCTGAACCCGAGCTTCCAGAGCCCACGCTGCGGGTCGATGCTGAAGCCGATGGTGGCGAGCGTGGAGCTGGTCGATCCCCACACCGTGCAGTTCAACCTCAAGTTCCCGGCCGCGCCGTTCCTGCCCTCCCTGGCGTCGGCGTGGTGCCGGATCGCGGCCAAGCACGTGCTGGAGAAGTACGGCGACCTCACCAAGCCCGAGGCCCAGATCGGCACCGGCCCCTTCAAGTTCAAGCGCTACGAGCGCGGCAACGTGGTCGAGTGGGAGAAGAACAAGGACTACTTCATCCCGGGGCTGCCCTACCTGGACGGGGTCAAGCAGTTCGTCCTGGTCGGCGTGCCCACCCAGCTCGCCGCCGCCAAGGCGGGACGCATCCACCTGTGGGACACCTGGCCGCCGCTGAGAAAGACCGAGGCCGATGAGCTCCGGCGGGCCCGCGGGGAGGAGATCGAGATCAGCCAGAACTCCATCGCCACGATCGCGCTCGTCTACATGCATACGCAGAAGCCGCCCTTCAACAACCCCGACCTCAGGAAGGCGGTGAGCCTGGCCATCGACCGTCAGGAGCTGGTCGCGAAGGCCTTCGAGGGGGCCGGCGTGCCCTGCGCGCTGCTCGACCCCAAGCTGTTCGGCGACTTCGCACTCGCGCTGGAGGAGGTGAACAAGCTTCCCGGCTGCCGGCAGCCGAAGGACCAGGACATTGCGGAGGCCAAGCGGCTGGTCGAGAAGCACCACCCGAACGGCCTCGACATCGAGGTGGCCGTCCGCTCGGTGGGCGGCTACGTCGACCGCGCCCAGCTCATCCTGGCGCAGCTCCGAAAGATCGGCATTCGCGGCACGCTGAAGACCTACGAGAGCGCCGCCGGGTTCGCCGTGTACGGCAAGGGCGACTTTATCCTGATCGCGATCCAGGACCGGGCGATGGTGACCACAGACCCGTCCGACATGTTCTCGCTCATCTACACGACGGGCGCCGGCAGCAATTGGGGGAAGTGGTCCGACCCGAAGGTGGACGAGCTCGCCGAGCGGGCGCTCAAAGAGACCAGCCGCGACAAGCGCAAGCAGGCCTACTGGGAGATCCAGCGCCACATCCTCACCGGCCCCGTGTCCGCGGTTCCCGTAGCCTGGGTCGAGGGGTTCCACTTCCGGGACAAGCGCGTGCGCGGCTATCACTTCGCCCGCACCGTCTACGACAACAGCACCTTCATGAAGGTGTGGCTGGCTCCGTGAGGAGGCCGCCATGGCCAGGAACGGCTTCCGGGTGTTCGACAGCGACCTGCACGTCATCGAACCCGTGGATCTCTACGAGCGCTATCTCGACAAGCAGTACCGAGACCGTGCGCCGGAGCCGCTCCAATCCTCGCACGGCTACGTCCGCCACTGGCGCGTGGGCGAGTGCGTCTTCCCTCGCCCGTTCGGGAAGGGCCGGGTCGAGCCGAGGCCCGGTCCCGGGTGATCCTGACCGGGTACGCGGCGGCCGGCTTCGACGCGGCCTCCCAACTCCGCGCCATGAGGGGGAAGTGATGGGCCTGGGCCGCCGTCGAGCAGCCGGGTCTGCGGGGGTGGGCGCCGGCGCCCTGGCCGTCCCGGACAGCTCGTTGTTGACAGGTTGATTCTCTTGTAAAGTACGACTCGGCCACGGCTGTTCCGATGCCACCCTGAACCCGGGAGGAGAATGCCTATGCGCTCCAGGGTCTCCCCGTTGGGCCTCGTGTCCGTCACGGCGGCTCTGATCGTCGTCCTGTCTGGCCTCGCCATCGCCGCCGAGCCGAAACGCGGCGGCACCCTGCGCGTCTCCTACGGCAACGAGATCGCCCACCTCGACTTCCACACCGCGCCCGGCTACGAAATGATGTGGGTCGCGATGAACGTCGGCTGCGGGCTGGTGAACATCACGCCCGACGGGAAGTTCGTGGGCGACGCCGCCGAGTCCTGGCAGGTCTCCCACGACAACCTCACCTACACGTTCAAGCTGCGCAAGAACGTGCTGTTCCACGACGGCACCAAGGTCGACGCCGCCGCCGTCAAGTTCAGCATCGATCGCCTCATGGACCCGGCCACCAAGTCCGGCATGCGGACCTTCTACGACCCGGTGCACAGCGTGGAGGTGCTCGATCCCCACACCGTGCAGATCCGCCTGAAGCAGCCCTATGCGTTCCTGCTCCACATGCTGGCCGCGTACCGGACGGGGCTGATCCTCTACTCGCCGATGGCGACGCAGAAGTACACGCTCGATGACCGCAAGCAGGGCAAGCCGGGGGCGGTGGTGGGATGCGGGCCGTTCCGGCTCATCGAGTGGGTGAAGGGAAGCCACCTGGTGATGGAGCGTTTCGACAAGTACTTTGTGCCCGGGCTCCCCTACCTGGACCGCGTGCACATCCGCACCATCAAGGACCCTGTGACCGAGATGGCCGCCTTCAAGGCCGGGGAGATCGACTTCGTCGCCTCCTTCTCGCCCGAGCACGTCGACACGCTTCGGGCGCACAACCCGCGGGCGCAGATCATGACCGGGAAGGAAACTACGCCGATGCTGGCGGCCATGAAGGTGACCCTCCCCAAGGACGGCAAGCCGATGTCCAAGGAACGGGCGCCGCACCCGATCTTCGGCGACCTCCGCGTGCGCAAGGCCGTCGGCTGCTACGGCATCGACCGGCAGGAGATCGTGAAGATCGCGTTCAAGGGCCAGGCGACGCCCTGGGTCGGGATGGCTGCGCCGGGGACGCTGGAAACAGTGGACGTCAACCACCTGTGCCCCTACGACCCGGCCAAGGCCAAGGCCATGCTGGCCGAGGTGGGCTACGGGCCGTCGAAGCCCCTGACCTTCGAGATCTTGACCGACACCGAGAAGTCCGTGTTCAATGTCATCGCCACCGTCATCAAGGAGCAGATGGCGCGCATCGGGGTGACCGCGAACATCCGGCTGGTGGACAAGGTCAGCTGGATGAACACGAGCCTCCAGGACGGCCCCTGGGACATGTACGTCGAAGATCTACTGTCCCTGCTGACCATCGACTCGAACGCGTACCTGTCGAACACCACGTCGACCTGGAGCCACCCGCGCCACACCGACACCAAGGTCGACGACTACTACGCCCGGTACGCCCGGGAGATGGACCCGGTGAAGCGCAAGGCCATCGGCAAGGAGTTGCAGGAATACATGGCCGACAAGATGTACTGGAACAACATCTCCGGCTCGCCCTTCTACATGGTCGCGCAGCCGTGGATGAAGGGCTACATCTACAACGCCGAGTTCGAGGTGCACTACCACCGGGTCTGGCTGGACAAGTAACCGGTCGATCGCACGCCGGCGGCCACCACCGACCGGATGGTGGCGCCGGCGAGCCCGGAGCGTCGGATGCGGGTGTACATCCTGAGACGGCTCCTCCAGATCGTGCCGACCGTCTTCATGATCACCCTCGTGGTGTTCGTGATGATGCGGTCGGTCCCGGGCGACCCTGTCGTCGCCCTGCTCGGTGACGCCTACACCGAGGAGGACGCGATCAAGATGCGCCAGGTCTACGGGCTGGACAAGCCGATCCTGGTGCAGTACCTGATCTGGCTCGGCAAGCTGCTCCAGGGGGACTGGGGAACCTCGATCCTGAGCGGGCGCCCGGTCCTCGAGGACGTGCTGATCCGCTTGCCCGTGACGCTCGAGCTGATCGTCCTGTCGATGGGCGTGGCGCTCGTCATCGCCATCCCCGCCGCGATCATCGGCGCCTTGCGCCAGAACACCTGGGCCGACTACACGGCGACGTCGGTCGCCATGATCGGGGTCTCCATTCCCGAGTTCTTCCTGGGCGTCTTGCTCCTCCTGGTCTTCTCCTTCGGCCTCCACGGCGCGCTGCCCAGCTCGGGCTGGGTGTACCTGCCCGGCACCTGCCCGATGATGGTGTGCGGGGTGAGCTTCTGGGGCAACATGCAGCACGTCCTGATGCCCGCGATCGCGCTCGGCGTGGGACGGGCCGCCATCCTGACGCGGCTCCTCCGCGCCAGCATGCTGGAGGTCATCCGCACCGAGTACGTGACCACCGCGCGCGCCAAGGGCCTGAGCGAGCGGCCGGTCGTGCTGAGGCACGCGCTGAAGAACGCGCTCATCCCGACCGTCACCGTGATGGGCCTCCAGGTCGGCTTCCTCATCGGGGGCGCGATCGTGGTGGAGACTCTGTTCGCCATGCCCGGCCTCGGCACCTTCGGCATCGACGCGATCATCGCGCGGGACTACCAGCAGGTGCAGGGCTTCGCCCTCATCACCGCCATTGCGTTCGTCGTGATCAACCTGATCGTCGATCTGACGTACACGTTCCTGGATCCGCGGATCCGGTACGCCTGAGGCACCGTGGCCGACGGCGGAGAGTCCCTCCGGATGAAGCACCAGGCGATCGGCGGCGGCGTCCTGCGCGAGGCCGACCTCCCGGGGATCACGGGAATCGCCCGGCCGTGGGCGCGCGAGCGCTCGGAGTCGCCGCTGGCGCAGGCGCTGCGCCGGCTCCGGCGCAGCATGACCGCCCTCGTCGGCGTGGCCATCGTTGCTGCGCTGATCGTGGTCGCCCTCTTTGCGGATGTGCTCGCGCCCCAGAGCCCGACCGCCAGCGACCAGACCCACACCTTCGAACGCCCGAGCTGGGACTACCCGCTGGGGACGGACCAGCTCGGGCGCGATATGCTGAGCCGCGTCATCCACGGCAGCCGGGTCTCGCTCGCGGTGGGGCTGTCGTCGGTGCTGCTCGCCCTCTTCTTCGGTGTCCCACTGGGGATGATCGCCGGCTATTACGGGGGCCGCGTCGACACGCTCGTGATGCGGCTCATGGACCTGATTCTCGCCTTCCCGATCTATCTCCTGGCCATCATCCTGATGGTCATCTTCGCGCCGACCGCGGGCGTGATCGGCACCATCAAGGTCACGGGCGCCATCGCCATCGTGCGCATCCCCATCTACGCCCGCCTGGTCCGGGGCAGCGTGCTCTCGATCAAGGAGAAGGAGTACATCGAGGCTTGCCGTGCCGTCGGTGTGCGCGATCCCTCGATTCTCCTGCGCCACGTCCTGCCCAACTGCCTGGCGCCGATCATCGTGACCACCACGCTCGGCATCGCCACGTCCATCATCGTGGAGGCCACGCTCAGCTTCCTCGGGCTGGGTACCCAGCCTCCGACGCCGAGCTGGGGCTGGGACCTCAAGGCCAACGTCGCCTTCATCCAGGCGAACCCCTGGCTCTCGCTCTTCCCCGGGCTCGCCATCTTCGTCACCGTGCTGGGCTTCAACCTCTTCGGCGACGGCCTCCGCGATGCGCTCGACCCGCGGCTCAAGTAGTTCCGGCTCCGACTCGAAGCAAGAAGAGACCTCAACCATGGGGGACTGGGGATGAAGACAACGGCAATCCGGACACTCGCTGGCAGTCTCGTGGCCCTGCTCGTGCTGGGCGTCGGCACGGCCTGGGCCAGCCACCGGCCGAACAACGAGGTGCTGATCGGCGGCGCGATCTCCCAGACCGGGCGCTACGCCGAGCCCGCGGGCCGGCAGGTCTACTCGATCAAGCTGTGGGTCGACGAGGTCAACGCCCGCGGCGGGCTCCTCGGCCACCAGATCACCCTGCGCCTGCTCGACGACAAGTCCGACACCCAGACGGCCATCAAGCTCTACGAGAAGCTGATCACCGAGGACAAGGTCGACCTGTTGCTGGCGCCCTACTCGAGCGGCATCACCGAAGCGGTCGCCAACGTCAATGAGCGCTACAAGATGCCGTTCGTCGCCTACGGCGCGGCGTCGACCCCGATCTGGGAGAAGGGGCGGAAGTACATCTTCAACATCGTGGCCGTCGCCGAGGACTACCAGAAGGGCGCCGTCCACCTGGCCAAGCAGATCGGCGTCAAGAAGGCGGCCGTCATCGGTGAGGACAGCCTCTTCCCCCGCCAGTCGGCCAGGGGCGCCAAGGACTGGTCCAAGAAGCTCGGCATCGAGATCGTCCTCGAGGAGAACTATCCGCTCAAGCAGACCGACTTCACCGCGCTGCTCCAGAAGATCACAGCCGCGGGCGCCGAGGCCATCTTCTCCAACAGCTACTTCGCCGATGCCGCCGCCCAGCTCCGGCAGATGCGCGAGCTGAACCTGAACTTCAAGCTCTTCTCCAGCACGGTCGGGCCGGCGCTGCCGAACTTCCCCGAGCAGCTCGGCTCCACGGCCGAGTTCGTGCTGGGGTTCAGCCAGTGGGAGCCGCTCCCCAAGGTGCTCGGGCATCCGGGCATGCCGGAGTACATCGAGCGCTACGAGAAGCGCTTCGGCGAGAAGCCCAACTATCATGCCGGCGGGACGTACGGCGCGCTCCAGGTGACCGAGGCCGCCCTCAAGAAGGTGGGCAGCTTCGACAACGAGAAGCTCCGCGACGCCCTGGCCACGATCGAGGTGCAGACGATCTACGGTCGCTACAAGGTCGACGCCCGGGGCATGAACTCCCACGAGGGGCTGACCTTCCAGATCCTGCGGGGGCAACGCCGCGTCGTGTGGCCGGAGAAGTGGGCGGAGACGAAGGCGGAGCTACCGATGCCGGAGTGGAGCAAGCGGTAGG
>DASYUQ010000133.1 GCA_036001065.1 Candidatus Methylomirabilota bacterium | reverse complement strand
CGCGGGGTCCGTTGCCAGCGGGCGGGAACGGATCCCGTCGACCCCTGCCGCACGCGCCCGCCGGCCCCGGCCCCGCGTGGCGGGTTCTTGACATGACTTCAAGGACGGAACACTAGTGGCCGACGCGACGCTGGCCATCACCCGCCCGGCGCCGCGGTCGAGGATCCCGGACTGGGTCGAAGCCGTTCTCGTCCGCATCGCCGCCGTCGTGGCGGCGCTCCTCCTCTGCGCGGTCCTGCTCATCCTGCAGGGTCACAATCCTCTTCTCGCGTACGCCGACATGGCGGTCGGCGCCTTCGGCAGTCGCTTCGCCCTCGAGCAGACGCTGCTCAAGGCCGTCCCGCTCATGCTCACGACGCTCGGAGTGATTCTCACGTTCACCGCCGGGCTCTGGAACATCGGCGCCGAGGGCCAGCTCACGATCGGCGCCCTCGCCGCGTCGTGGCTGGCTCTCAATTACGCGACGCTCCCCGCGCTCGTCCTGCTCCCCGGTATGGTCCTGCTGGGCTTGCTCGGCGGCGCGTTCTGGGCGCTGGTGCCCGCCGTCCCCCGGGCCTACGTCGGCATGAACGAGGTGATCTCGACGCTGCTCCTGAATTACGTGGCGCTGCTCGTCGTCGACTACCTCGTCTTTGGACCGTGGGCTGATCCGACCGCGTTCAATTTCCCGTACTCGCCGGCGTTCTCCGACGCGGCCCGGCTGCCGATGCTCTTCGGCGACGTGCATCTGGGGCTGGTGTTCGCTCTGGCGGCGACCGTGGTGGTGGCCGCGGTCGTCGGCCACACCGCGTGGGGTTACGAGATCCGGACCATCGGCGCCAGCCCCGGCGCCGCCCGGTACGCGGGCATGCCGGTGGCCCGCAACATCCTGGTCGTGATGGCGGCGAGCGGAGCGCTCTCGGGGCTGGCCGGCATGGCCGAGGTCAGCGGCATGATCTTCCGCGTCCAGCAGGGGCTCTCGCCGGGCTACGGCTACAGCGCGATCATCATCGCCTGGCTCGCCAAGCTGAACCCGTGGGCGGCGGTGCCTGTCGCCGTGCTGTTTGCCGGCTTGCTGAACGGCGGCTTCGCGTTGCAGACCTCCAAGGTGCCGGCGGCGATCACCTACATGATCCAGGCGGCGATCCTGTTCCTCGTCGTCGCCGGCGAGTCGCTGCTGGCGCGGGTGCGCCGCGCGCGCGCGGCCGCGGCTCAGAAAGCGGCGCTCGGAGCCGCCCGGTGAGCGAGGAGCAGTTCGTCAGGCTCCTGGCGGCCACCATCGCCATGGGCACGCCCCTGATCTTCGCCGCCTTCGGCGAGACCCTGGCCGAGTCGAGCGGAGTCCTGAATCTCGGCGTCGAGGGCATGATGCTGGTCGGCGCGGTCTCGGCCTTCATCGTGGTCGTCGCCACCGGCAGCCCGTGGCTCGGCGTGGTCGCCGGGATGCTGGGGGCCGGCGTGCTGGCCGCCGGGCACGCGCTGCTCACCGTCACGCTTCGGGCCGATCAGGTGACCGCGGGGCTCGCGCTGGCGCTGTTCGGAGGCGGGCTCTCGAGCTTCCTCGGCAAGTCACATATCGGCGTGCCCAACCCGGCGCCGTTCACCGTGATCGCGGTGCCCGGTCTGTCGCAGCTTCCGATCCTCGGCGCGTCGGTGTTCACCCAGGACGCGCTGGTCTACGCCAGCTACGTGATGATTCCGCTCGGCTGGTGGTGGCTCTACCGGACGCGCCCGGGCCTCCACCTGCGCGCGTGCGGCGAGAATCCGGGCACGGCCGACGCCATGGGCGTCGGCGTCGCCGCCATCCGGTACACGGCGGTCATCGTCGGTGGAATGTTCGCGGGACTCGGCGGCGCCTACCTCTCGCTGGCGTACGTGCCGGCCTGGACGGAAAACCTCACGGCGGGGCTCGGCTGGATCGCGCTGGCCCTGGTGATCTTCGCCACGTGGAATCCGTCCCGGCTGGTCTTTGGCGCCTATCTCTTCGGCGGCGTGGAGGCGATCGGCTTCCGCGCGCAGGTGCTCGGCATCCAGGCCAACACCATCGTGCTCCGCATGATGCCGTACGTCGCGACGCTCACCGTCATGCTCCTGGTCGCGCTGTGGCGGCGTCGCCTCGCCATGCCCAGCGCGCTCGGCCTGCCGTACTCGCGCGAGGAGTAGTCTACCGCGGCGGCGGGAACGCGCTGAAGCCGAGATCCTGCGCCACCGCGCGCCGGTGCATCTCCTCCAGGTACGGCCGCAGCCCCTCGGCCTGCTGCCGCGCGACGCGGTTGTCGGCGAGGACTTTCCGGGCGATCTCGAGGGCTTCCTCGCGGAGCGTGCGGAGGTCGACGGTCGTGAGCCGTCCTTCGTCGACCACGACCCGGCCGTCGACGAGGACCGTGCGCACCGACGACCCGTTCTCGCAGTAGACGAGCTGCCGGACGGGGTCGTTCAGCGGCACCCAGCCGGGCGAGCCAAGGTCGAGGACCACGAGGTCCGCGCGGCGGCCGGCCTGGACGGCCCCCAGCTCGTCCTCGAGCCCCATCGAGCGGGCGCCGCCCGCCGTCGCCATCCGGAGCGCCGCCCGCGCCGGGCTGCCGGCCTTGGGCGTGGGTCCGTCCAGGCTCTGGAGCAGCGCGGCCAGCTTCAGGCTGTCGAAGAGGTTCGAGCTGTCGTTGGCGGACGGATTGTCCGTCCCGAGCGCGACGTTCACGCCCGCCTCGAGCAGCCGCGGCACCGGCGCCACGCCGCTCAGGAGCTTCAAGTTGCAGGTCGGGTTGTGAGCGACCGTCGCCCCGGCCTCCGCGATCATCCCGATGTCCTGGCGCGAGAGCCAGACGCCGTGGATCACGGTGAGCCGCGGGGAAAGGAAGCCGAGGTCGCGGAGGTGGGCGATCATGCTCTTGCCGTAGAGCTCCCGCGCCATGACCGCCTGCACCTTGGTCTCGAGGATGTGGCTGTGGATCGGGCGGCGCTCCCTCTCGGCGGCCGCGGCGAAGGCGCGGAGGAGCTCGTCGGTACAGCGCTGGGGCCCCGCCGGCGCCAGCATGACGTGCACGCGCCCCTCGCGGCGGTCCCATTCCTTCACCAGGCGGCCGTGGAAGTCGAGGATCTCGTGCACCGCCGGCGGCGTGCGGTCGAGCCGGTCGCGCTCCGCCTGCGGCATGATCGTGTCGAGATACGGCATCGTCCGGGTGAAGGGCCGGTTCCAGATCATCGGCGCCGCGCAGACGCGGAGCCCGACGTCGACGTAGCCCTGGATCGTCGGAGCGAGCGCCTCCGCCGCCAGCGCGGGGGGGTGCATGTTGTCGACGCAGGCGGTCGTCCCGCTCAGGAGCATCTCGGCGGCGCAGAGCCGCGACCGGACGATGGCCGCGCGGTCGGTGAGGGGCGGATGAAACATCGGGCTCACGCAGAGGAGCCACATCTCGAGCGGCGTCCCCTCCCACATGCCCCTGAGGAACCGGTCGTAGCAGTGGAAGTGGGCGTTGACCAGGCCGGGCATCACGAGCCGCCCGGAGGCGTCGATCACCCGATCGAAGGGCCCCTCGCGCTCCGTGAGCCGGCCGCCGACGCGCGCGATTCGCTCATCCTCGACGAGCACGTCCTCGCCGACGAGCACGCGGTCCTCGCGGTCCAGCGTGAGCACCGTTCCCCCGCGGATCAGCGTTTTCACGGACCCCTCATCGTCGCGCCTCAGTGTACTCCTTCCGCACCCTACCGGAATGCCGGGGAGATTTCCGCGATGAACCGGTCCCGATCGCGGCGCAGCTCGTCCAGCGGACGGAACATCGTGGGGATGAACAGGACGTCGCCCCCGGCGGCCTGGAGCTGGTGAAGCCCCTCGCGGATCTGCTGAGCAGCGCCATGTTCGCCGAGCGCCTGATGGTCTTGTCTTGTCGGCCACAGGACGCTCCTTCCTTGAAGGTGGCGGTAGAATGCCCGTCCGAGGGCAAGATGTCATTCCTGAATTCCCGCACCCGCTCGGCTGGCCAGGGCTTCGGCAACCCGGTGCTGCGCCGGGAGGACGCGCGCCTGCTCACCGGCAACGGTCGCTACAGCGATGACTTCAACCTGCCGGGCCAGGCGTACGCGTACATGATGCGCTCGCCGCACGCGCACGCGCGCATCCGACGCATCGACGTCGCCGGCGCTTTGAAGGTGCCGGGGGTGATCGCCGTGCTCACCGGCGAAGACGCGGCCGCCGATGGCCTCCAGCCGATCCCGCACCGCCCGGTGCCGTCCAACCCGCACGAAGTCCCGCTCAGGAGCCGCGACGGCTCGGCGTTCTTCATCGCGCCGCATCCGCCGCTGCCGGCCGACCGGGCGCGCTTCGTGGGCGAGGCCGTGGCCATGGTGATCGCCGAAACGGGCGCGGCCGCTCGAGACGCCGCCGAGCGCGTGGCGGTGGACTATGAGCCGCTGCCCGCGGTGACCGCCACCGGCGACGCCGCCGAAGCGGACGCGCCGATCGCGTGGAGGGAGACCAGCTCGAACGTGTGCGTCGATTCCGACGCCGGCGACGCTGCCGCCGCTGCCGCCGCATTCCGCCGCGCGGCCCACGTGGTGCGGCTCGAAACGTGGGTCCAGCGCGTGACGGGCGTGCCCATGGAGCCGCGGGCGGCGCTCGGCGCTTACGACGATGCCAGCGGCCGCTACACCCTCTACGCAGGCTCGGGGGGCGTGCAGCGCCACCAGAGCGATCTCGCGGCCGCGCTCGGCGTACCGGCGAGCGCGGTGCGCGTGGTGTCGGGAGAGGTCGGCGGCAACTTCGGGACCCGCAACAGCTTCTATCCGGAGTTCGCGCTGGTCGCCTGGGCGGCGAAGCGCCTCCGCCGACCCGTGAAGTGGACCTGCGAACGTCGGGAGGCGTTTCTCACGGACTACCAGGGGCGCGACCTCGTGTCGCACGCCGAGCTGGCGCTCGACGCCCAAGGCGATTTCCTGGCACTGCGTGGCGTCAATACGAGCAACGTCGGCGCGCACGCCGTGTCGTTCATCCCTCTCGCCAAGGGCGTCGCGCTGGCGACCAGCGTGTACCACGTTCCCGCCGCCTCCATCCGCGCTCGCGCGGTGCTCAGCAACACGTCACCCACGACGCCGTATCGCAGCGCCGGCCGCCCCGAGGTGATGTTCGTGATGGAGCGGCTGATCGACCTCGCCGCGCGCCGCCACGGCTTCGATCGCGTTGAGCTTCGGAGGCGCAACCTGGTGCCGGCTGCTGCGATGCCGTACCGCAATCCCGTCGGCATGGTCTATGACAGCGGTGACTACGGGGCGGTGCAGGACCGCGCGGTGGCTCTGTCGGACTGGGCAGGGTTCGAGGCGCGCCGCGCCGAGGCGCGCCGCCGCGGCCGCTATCGCGGCATCGGCCTGGCCAACTACATCGAGCTCAACTCCGGCATGCCGCGCGAGCGCGCCGAGATCACCGTGCGTCCCGAGGGCCGGATCGACGTGGTGATCGGCACGCTGTCGGCCGGGCAGGGCCACGAGACGAGCTTCGCGCAGCTCATGGCCGAGTGGTTCGGTGTGGACTTGGATCAGGTGAGGTTGATCACCGGCGACACCGACGTGGCGCCCGTGGGTGGCGGCTCGCATTCCGGCCGCTCGATGCGTCTCGGCGGGGTGGTGATGGCCAAGGCCTCGGATCAGATCGTCGACCAGGGCAAGCGCATCGCGGCGTGGCTGCTGGAGGCGGCGGACGCGGACATCGACTTCTCGAGGCGGCGCTTCACGGTGAAGGGCACCGATCGCTCGGTCGATCTGTTCGAGGTGGCGGCCGCCGCGCTCCGCGGCGACGCGCCCGAGGCGCTCCGAGGGCCGCTCGTCGGCGCCGGCGACGAGACAATGAGCGTGCCCTCCTTTCCCTACGGTTGTGCCGTGTGCGAGGTCGAAGTCGATCCGGAGACCGGAGTGGTCGAGATCGTGCGTTACACTTCGGTCGACGACGTCGGCCGCGCCGTGAATCCGATGATCCTCCACGGCCAGACTCACGGCGGTATCGCCCAGGGCGTGGGGCAGGCGCTGTGGGAGCGCTGCCACTACGACGCCGAGACCGGCCAGATGCTGTCGGCGACGTTCATGGAGTACGTCCTGCCGCGCGCCGATGTGCTGCCGCAGTTCGCGACCGAGATCAGCGAAGTGCCGTCGACGTCCAACCCGCTCGGGCTCAGAGGCGGCGGCGAGGGCGGCACGACGCCGGCGCTCGGCGCCGTGGTCAACGCGATCGTGGACGCGCTGGCCGAGCTGGGCGTGGAGCACATCGAGATGCCGGCGACGCCGGAGCGCGTCTGGCAAGCCATCCGCCAGGCGGGCGCGTTCGCTCGGTAGTCGTTACTCGCCGCGGAGCTCTCGCAGGCGCCGCTTCAGGGCCGTCATCCGGTCATTCATCTTTTCGGACAGTCGAGACGCTTTGGTCGGCTTCTTCTGGCTCGGTTGTTTTGGCGTTGCCGTCGTGTGGCCGTGACAATAGACACATCCGTGCCTCAAGCCGTGCTTGCACTCGCTCATGGGCCGCACTCTCCTCGCTTTCAGCATACACGACGCGGTCGAGGGCCCAGACGAGATCATTTTGAGACCGCACGGCCGTCAGCCCTTGTGCGCCTGGAGACACTGCAGGGCGAGCCCGCCGTGACTCCACGCCGCGCCCGCGGCCATCGCCATCGCGACGAAGGTCGTCTCCGCGATTTCCGCGTCGGACGCGCCGGCGAGCGACGCCTTCTTCGTGTGCGCGTCGATGCACCACGGGCATTGCGTGATCTGGGCGATGCCGAGCGCGATGAGCTCCTTGGTCTTCCCCGGGATCGCTCCGTCCTTGAACGCCTTCGCATCGAACTCGAGGAACGCCCTGTACGCCTCCGGCACGAGCTCCCGCATGCGTTTGAATTGAGCCTTCGCGTCGACGCCATGAAACTCCATGACTCCCTCCTTTTCAGCGTGGCTGGTGCATAGTAATAGAGGATAGCCTTCATGTCACACTCACGCGCTACCAGAGCCACTTCGCGCAGGACGCGCGCGCGCCTAGCTCGCAGCGCGTCCGTCTGGCCGCTCGCCCGGTCGGGCCGGCGAGCACTCCGGGGGCTGCTGGCCGCGCCGCTCGCCGTCCGGATCCTCGTCGGCGCGGTCGTCATCCTGGCGCTCTGGTCGGCGGTGAACTGGGGGTATCAGGTCATCCGCAAGCCCACCGAGTTGTTCTTTCCGGTGAGCGGCGCGCTCACGAAGACGCCGCCCGAGACTTGGTGGCGGTACGGGCCGCTCTTCCACGAGCATTCCACGGCGGTCATCACGCCCGAGCTGCTGGCGGCGCTGGCCCAGGTCGAAGGCGCGGGCAACCCGGTGGCCCGGACGTACTGGCGGTGGCGTCTGACGTGGAACCCCTTCGAGCTGTACCAGCCGGCGTCGAGCGCGGTGGGCATGTACCAGATCACGGACGCGACGTTCCGGGAGGCGAAGCGCTACTGCATCCATGACCACGTGGTCGTCGAGGATGGCCCCTGGTACGACGTGACGTCGTGCTGGTTCACCGGCTTCTACACTCGCGTCGTCCCGAGCCACGCGGCCGAGCTGACCGCCGCGCTTCTGGATCGGAGCGTCGCCGACACGATGGAGCGCCAGCGGATCCCCACGGCTACGCTCCAGCAGAAGCAGGATCTCGCCGCCGTCATCCACCTGTGCGGAGCCGGGCCGGGCGACGCGTACGCACGACGCGGCTTCCGGCTGACCGACGACCAGCGGTGCGGCGACCACGCCGTGGGCGGCTACCTCGCGCGGGTCAATGCGATGAAGCGGCAGTTCGTCCGGCTGGCAGCCGCCGGCTAGAGGGGAGAACAGCAATGACGATCATCGCGCGCACGCTCACTCTGGAGCAGGACGGCATCGGCGGTTACATGGCGCATCCCGAAGGGCCCGGCCCGCGACCCGGCATACTGATGGCGCATCACGCGCACGGCGTCACCGCCGACTACAAGCTCGACGCCTACCAGCTCGCCGCCCTCGGCTTCAACGTCCTCGCTCCCAGCCTGTTCAACATGTTCGGCATCCCGGGCACGAGCCACATCGGTCAGGGCGCAGATCTGCAATCGAAGCACTCCGACGGCGAGTTCCTCGACAAGCTGGGCGAGGCCTGGCGCTACCTCACCGGGCCCATGAAAGCAGATCCGGCACGCACCGCCGCCATCGGGCATTGCATGGGAGGCCGGCTGCTCATCCCCTTCGCGGCCGACAACCCTCGGGTGCGCGCGATCGTCCTCTACTATCCGTCCATCCGCGACGAGCCGGAGACCTCGCATCGGCCCCGACACGCGTTCAAGCTCGCGAAGACGCTCACGTGCGCATCGCTCGTGTTCTGCGGCGGGAAGGACTACATCGCGACGCCTGCCATCCAGGGTCCGCTCTGGCAGAGCTTCATCGCCAACGGCCGGCTCGTCGAGTGGCACTTCTTCTCCGACGCCAACCACGGCTTCCGCCACCCCGATAACGACGGCTTCCAGCCGCACTACGCCGACCTCGTCTGGCCGCTCGTAACCGACTTCCTCCAGCGCACGGTGTGAGTTCACTGGTGGTACGCGCGCCTCAAGGGACCATCGCCCTCGCCACGGCCACGAGCGCCGCGTCGCTGCCGCGCGCGCCGAGGATGGACAGGCCGACAGGGAGGCCGTCGACGTGCGCGCCCGGCAGACTCACCTGCGGCACACCGGTCAGGCCGCCGTGCGAGGCCAGGCAGAGGATCCGCGCGCGCAGCGGCTCGAGCGTCGCGAGGGGCAGCCCCTTCCGCGGCGCCGGGAACGGCGTCGTCGGCATGCAGAGGATGGTCCCGGGCGGGAGCAGCCACGCGAGACGGGCGCGAGCCTCGTCGCGCATCATCGCCGCCCACTGCCGCTCGCTTTCGGGAATCGTGCTGCCGAGGACGAGGTTGCGGGCGACGCTGAAGGCGAAGCGCGGGTTGTCGCGATCGATCCAGTCCTTGAAAGTGAGCCAGGCCTCGTAGGGCTGCAGCGTGCGCTGCGCCCGCGCCCAGACCGACAGCCCGGGTGGGGCCAGGAGATCCTCGCGGATCTCCTTCACCAGCGCCGAGAGCTTGCGCACCATCGGCCCGAGCGCCGCGGCGGTCTCGGCGTCCGCAAAGCCGAAGGCGTCGACCGCCACGACGAGCCGGGTCGGCAAGCTGGCTGGGATCGGCTCGCCCAGCATGAGCTCGCACACGCGGGCGAATGTCTCCGCGTCGCGCGCGAACCATCCCGTCGTGTCGGAGCTCGGCGCCTGCGGCATCATTCCGGCGAGGTCGAGCCGGCCGTGGGTCGGCCGGATGCCGTAGAGCCCGCAGAAGCTCGCCGGCACGCGCACCGATCCACCGGTATCGGTGCCGAGCGCGGTATCGCACAACCCCTGAGCCACGGCCGAGGCCGAGCCCGACGAAGAGCCGCCGGGCACGCGGTCGGGCGCCCTCGGATTGAGCGGCGTGCCGTCGAAGGCGTTCTCGCCGAGGATGCCGAGCGAGACTTCGTCGGTGACGGTCTTGCCGATCAGCGTCGCCCCGGCGTCGAGCAAGCGCTGCACCGCCCAGGCGTGGCGCGTCGGCACCGGATGCTGCCGCGCCCAGTCCGGGTTGCCCCCACCGGTCGGATGCCCGGCGACGTCGAAGAGATCCTTGGCGGCGAACGTCAGGCCGGCCAGCGGACCGCCGGGTGCGCCGGCGATCCGCAGCGCCGGGCCGGGGACGAAGGGGCTGGTCACCGGCGTCACGCGTTCCCGCTCTTCCGCGCCTCGAAGATCGCCCGTGGGTTGCGCACGAGCATCTGCTCGATCTGATCCTCGGTGACGCCCGCCTTGCGGAGCGCGGGGAGGATGTCGTCGGAGATGTGATTGTAATGCCAGAGCGGCCGGGTCCGGCGCTTGTCGTCCTCGGAGAGCATGTCGGTCCAGCAGTTGGCGTCGTGCGAGAGGACCATCTGGCCGGCGTAGCCTTCGGCGCAGAGCCGTGCGAGCACCTCGACCCGTTTCGCGGTGGGCAGGTAGTTCTCCAGGCCGAAGCGGTCCATCCCGATCGTGCTCCCCCGCTCCATCAGCCCGCGCAG
>DASYUQ010000132.1 GCA_036001065.1 Candidatus Methylomirabilota bacterium | reverse complement strand
ACCCCGGACATTGCCGAGCGCGCCCGGATCACGCGCTTGATGCGCGCCAACGGCCTTCGCTCGCTCGGGGAGCTCCAGAAGCGCTCCCTGGAGGACACGGAGTGGTACTGGAACGCCGTCGTGCGCGATCTGGGGATCCGGTGGATGCGGCCCTACGCGCGCGTCCTCGACGACTCGCGCGGCCCCGCCTGGCCGGCGTGGTTTTCCGGCGGGCTCCTCAACCTCGCCGACAACTGCCTCGACCGTCACCTGGACGCCGGGCGGGCGGACCAGGCGGCGCTCGTCTGGGAGGCCGACGACGGACAGACGCGCACGCTGACCTACCGCGAGCTGGCCCGGGAGGTGAACCGGCTGGCCAACGCGCTCAAAAGCTTCGGCATCGCCGAGGGTGACCGGATCGGCGTGTTCCTGCCGATGTCGCCCGAGGCGGCCATCGCCACGCTGGCCATCGCCCGCATCGGCGCGATCTACACGCCGTGCTTCTCCGGATTCGGCGCCCAGGCCGTCGCCTCCCGGCTGCAAGATTGCGAGGCGAAGCTCCTCATCACCGCCGACGGCTTCCACCGTCGCGGCCAGGTCGTGAGGATGAAGGAGACCGCCGACGAGGCGGTGGCGGCGTGCCCCAGCATCCGGCGGGTCCTCGTCTACCGCCGGCTCGGGCGCGACGTCCCGTGGACGGCGGGACGCGATCACTGGTGGCACGAAAGCGTCGCGTCGGCCTCCGACGACTGCCCGGCGGTGCCGGTGGAGTCCGACCGCCCCTGCCTCATCATCTACACCTCCGGCACCACCGGCCGGCCCAAGGGCGCCGTGCTCACCCACGCGGGCTTCCTGCTCAAGACGGCGAACGACTTCGCCTACTGCCACGACGTCGGCGAGGGCGATCGCCTCTTCTGGCTCACCGACCTGGGATGGCTCATGGGCCCCATGCTCATCACGGCGGCGCTCGCGCTGGGGGCGACCGGCGTGCTCTTCGAAGGCGTGCCCGACTACCCGAAGCCCGACCGGCTGTGGGCGCTGGTGGCGCGTCATCGAATCACCGTGATGGGCCTCTCGCCGACGGCGGTGCGCGCGCTGATGCCGCACGGCCTCGAGCACCCGCGTGCCCACGATCTATCGTCGCTCCGCATTCTCGGATCGACCGGGGAGCCCTGGAACCCCGAGCCCTACCGCTGGCTGTTCGAGCACGTCGGCGGGAGCCGCGTGCCGATCATCAACTACACGGGCGGCACCGAGATCTCCGGCGGCATCCTCGGGTGCTTTCCGATCGCGCCCCTCAAGCCCTGCTCGTTCGCCGGACCCATCCCCGGGATGGCCGCCGACGTGTTCGGCGAGGATGGCCGGCCGGTGCGCGGCCAGGTCGGCGAGCTGGTGGTCACCGGGCCGTGGCCCGGGATGACCCAGGGGTTCTGGCGCGATCCCCAGCGCTACGAGGAGACGTACTGGTCGCGCTGGCCCGGGGTGTGGGTCCACGGCGATTGGGCGCTGATCGACGACGACGGCTTCTGGTTCCTCCAGGGACGCTCCGACGACACGCTCAAGATTGCCGGCAAGCGGCTGGGGCCCGCCGAGGTCGAATCGATCCTGGTCGGGCACCCGGGGGTGGCCGAGGCCGGCGTCATCGGCGTGCCCCACGAGGTCAAGGGCGAGGCCGTGGTCTGCTTCGCCGTGCTCAAGCCGGGCACGGCGCCCTCCGAGACGCTGCGCGCCGAGCTGACCGAGCGCGTCGCGCAGCAGATGGGCAAGGCGTTGAAGCCCGAGCGCGTGCTGTTCGCGCGCGACCTGCCCAAGACGCGCTCGGCCAAGATCATGCGGCGGGTGATCCGGGCCACGTATCTCGGCCGTGATCCCGGAGACCTCTCGTCGCTCGAGAACCCCGACGCGGTCAAGGCCGTCGCCGAGGCG
>DASYUQ010000131.1 GCA_036001065.1 Candidatus Methylomirabilota bacterium | reverse complement strand
CGCGGACCCAACCTTCGCGTCCGGAGAAGAACCCGCCGCCGAGCGGGAAGTGCTTCTTCAGCTCGCGGACCTCGAGGAGGCTCATGCGGCCGCCTTCTGCGACAAGAAGCAGCGCGACCACCTTTCGCGGGCGACGTCGACCAGCGGGGGGACTTCCTCGCGGCAGCGCTCGAACACCTCGGAGCAGCGGTCCTGGAAGCGGCAGCCAATCGGGAGTTGGGCGAGATCGGGGACCATCCCGGCGATCGTCGGCAGCCGCTTCGCGCCGGCCTCGCGGCGCGACGGGATCGAGCGGAGGAGCCCACGCGTGTACGGGTGGGCCGGCGACGCGAAGATGTCGGCGACGGGAGCCGACTCGACGGCTTGCCCTGCGTACATCACGACGACCTCGTCGACGAACTCCGCGACGACGCCGAGGTCGTGCGTGATGAGGATGATGCTCATGCCGAAGTCCTGGCGGAGCGCGCGCAAGAGCTCGAGGATCTGCGCCTGGATCGTCACGTCGAGCGCGGTCGTCGGCTCGTCGGCCAGCACCAGGGAGGGGCTGCAGGCCAGAGCCATGGCGATCATCATGCGCTGGCGCATGCCGCCGCTGAACTGATGGGGATACTGCGAGAGCCGCCGCTGGGCGTCGGGGATGCCGACCATCGCCAGCAGCTCCACCGCCCGCCGCCGGGCCTCGGCGGCAGCCATGCCCAGATGGATCTCGAGCCCCTCGGTGAGCTGGCGCTCGATGGTCAGGACGGGGTTCAGCGACGTCATCGGCTCCTGGAAGATCATGGCGATCTCCCGGCCGCGCACCCGCCGCATCTCCTCCTCGTTCAGCGTCAAGAGATCGCGGCCCTTGAACAGCACCTGCCCGCCGACGATGCGTCCGGCCGGGGCCGCCACCAGCCGCATGATGCTGAGGGCCGAAACGCTCTTGCCGCACCCCGATTCGCCGACCAGCGCGACCGTTTCGCCCTCGTTGACGTCCCAGGAGACGCCGTCGACGGCACGCACGGTGCCGGCGCCGGTGAGGAACTGCGTCGTCAGCGATCGGACGTCGAGCAGGAGCCCCACGGTGCGCGGGAGTGTAGCACACGGGCTGGCGGTGGGGCGGGGTGGGGTCCGGCGATCACGCGCTCTGGCGCGAACCGGCGGACGGCGGTGCTCCAAACCACCCGCTGCGCGAAGACACCGGCGGCGCGAACGGATCGCCGGACCCCACCCCGCCCCACCGGCCGTTCGCGGGCCCGCTTCCGGCGTACGGCGGCATCCGCCCGTCAGCCGGTGCAGCGGGCGGCGGCCAGATGCACGCGGGCCCGCGGCTCCAGGCGCGCGTACTGCCGGCAAATCGCCTCGGCCACGCACGGCCAGCGATGACGTGCCGCCCAGCGGACGCCCTCGCGTCCCACGCGCCAGCCGAGGTCCGGGTCGCCGAGCACCGCGTCGAGGCGGGCGGCCAGCGCCGCGGCGTCGCCGTCCGGCACCAGGAACCCGGTGACGCCGTCCCGGACCGTGGTGGCCAGGCCGCCCACGCGCGAGGCGATGACGGGGCTCGCGCAGGCCATCGCCTCCAGGGCCACCATCCCGAACGATTCGTAGTACGAGGGCAGGACGGTCGCGTCGGCGGCGACGTAATAGGACCGCAACGTCGGCTGGGGCTGGGCGCCGACGAAGCTCACGGCGTCGCGCAGGCCGAGCCGCTCCACGCGCCGGCGCAGCTCGGCCTCGTGACCGTCGAGCGGCTCGTCGGCGTCCCCGCCGACGATGAGGAGCCGCGGGCGGCGCCCGCGGTCCCGCAGGCGGCCGACGGCGTCGAGCAACGTGTCGAGCCCCTTGATCGGGGCGAGGCGGCCCACGTAGAGCACCACGGGGCCCCCGTCGAGCCCGAGGGCGGCGCGGGCCTCGGCGCGGGAGCCCGGCCTGAAGAGATCGGTGTCGACGCCGCAGGGGATGACGGCGACGCGGCCGGGGTCCGCACCGTAGTGCTCGGCGAGATAGGCCCGCTCCACGTCCGCGGCGACGACGATGCGATCCGCCGACGCCGCGATGCGGGCTTCCTCCGCGATGCGCAGGGCGGGCTCGCGGTCGCGCGGCGTGCGGGCCACGTCGTTCTTGAGCCGGCCGAGGGTGTGGAACATCTGGATCACGGGCACGCCCCAGCGCTGGCGGAGCGCCAGGGCCACGGCGCCCGAGAGCCAGTAGTGGGCGTGGACCAGCTCGTAGTCCGCGGCGCGGGCGATCCGCCACGCCTCCACGCCGGCCAGGAACTCCTGGAGGTGCTCGTGCACGCGCGCGCGGGCCAGCGGGGCTTCCGGCCCTGCCGGCAGGTGGATCACCCGCGCCGTCTCGGTCAGCTCCACGACCCGCGGGATCGCCGCGTTCTGGGATCGCGTGAAGATGTCCACCTCCACGCCCATCCGGCCCAGCTCGCGGCTGAGCTCGCGGACGTACACGTTCATCCCGCCCGTCTCCTTGCCGCCGAGCGCGGCCAGGGGGCACGTGTGCACGCTGAGCATCGCCACCCGGATCATCGCGCCGGTCCGATCGTCACCCGGAAGACCGCCTCGGCGGTCGGCCCGAAGTCGTACTTGTACTGCTCCTCGCCGCGAAGGAAATCGAAGCGGCGCTTGCCCCGCGCGATGGCGTCGCGGATGAGGTGGCCCAGCAGCACGAGGCCGGGCGCCAGCGACGCCCGATCGGGATGGAAGCCGGAGTTGTAGAGGCCCACGGTGGCGTCCCACTCGAGGGTGAGAAACGTGGCCAGCGGCCCGCTGGAGGCGTCGAGGAACCACAGGCGCATCACGCCGAGCTCGGCCAGCGCCCCTGCCACGCGGCGAAAGAACCCCTCCATGCGCGGATCCATGAAGCGCGCCTTGCCGGCGCGCGACCGCCGGTGCAGATCGAGGAAATCACCGACCCGCGTCTCGATGTCGGAGCGCGTGGCGGCGCACGAGGGGCGCGCGTCGGGAACCTCGCGCGCGAGCCGCCGCATCTTGCGCATCAGCTCGTGGCGCTGCTTGCCGGACAGCGTTTCGAGATAGGCCTCCCAGGAGGACGGCAACGCCAGCACGGGGCAACGCTCCTCGACCGTCGCCGAGGCGCCGAGGCCGAAGGCGGGGGCGAGTGCCGGCGCGGAGGTGACCGTGGGCGACGCGGCGGGCACGGCGTGGAGGTCCCACACCGCGGTCGCCGCCGCCCGCGCGCCGAGCAGGGCGGTCCAGGCCTCCTCTTCGCGCCCGGCCAGCGCCAGGAGATCGAGGTAGTCGGAGACGTCGACGCCCCCCAGCAAACGGAAGACGCCCGGCTCCGCCTCGTAGAGCGGCAGCACCGCCACCAGCTGCTGGTTGTCCTCGACGCGCCAGATCTCGAGGCGGCTGCCCTGGGCAAAGGCGCGCGCCCACTCGGTCTGCCAGGTCCAGGTGAGGAACGGCGAGCCCAGGCGGGTCCGCGCGTGGAGCCCGGCCCAGGCGGGGGCGCCCACCGCGTCGAGGCGGTCGTGGACGACGACTTTCACCGGCTCGCCTCGCACGGCGGGGCCCCAGCCCCGCGACGTGCTGCGGCTCGCACCCCCCTCACCGGCTCGCCTTGGGCGCGCGGGCCTGCGGCCGCGCGACCGCCCTGCGGCTTGGCACCCCCCTCACAGGCCCGCGGTGCTGGACAGATCCGAGTCCGAAGGCCTGCCCGCGTCCTGGCCGGGGGCGTCGCCCTCCGCCGACTCGGCCAGGGCCTCGTCGACGGTGTCCTCGAAATCGTCGCCCAGATCCTCCCCCATCTCCCGGCCCATCTTCTTCATGAAGCGGGCGACGCTGGCGGGGTCGTTCTCATCGATGTCGCCAAGGGCCCCGGAATCGCCCAGGGCCTCGAGCCGCGCCTCCTCGGACTTCACCGTGGCGAACCGGGACATCACGCGGGTCAGGGCGGAGCCCCCGCAGCGGGGGCAGGCCGGCGCCTGGCCGCTCCCGGGCCGGAGCACGAGCAGGCTCACCACCCGCCGACAGTCACGACACTCGTACTCGTAGATCGGCATGCCGTGAAATTCTAGCACCGGCGTCCCCGGGTGTCTCGACGGCGACACTGCTGACTTCGCCCTGTCACCTGGACGCACACGGTCGTCCGTCGCTCGGGCGAAAACCCCGCGTCACGCAAGGACTTTACTCAACGGGCACCCTTCTTGCTCCACCCGGCGAGTGTGAGACCTCTAAGGGGAGGCAAGCCGATGAGTAACCCTGCTCCCGGCGCCGGGATACCCGCCCAGGACGAGCATGAACGACTCCTGATCGAGGCCGTCGTCACGCTGGCTCGGACGCTTCGCGACGAGCGGGACCGGCTCGCCGAGCGACTGCGCGAGGTCGAGAACGAGCTGAACTCGCTCACCTCACGACTCGACGTGCGTAGGTCCGAAGGGGCGCAGCCCGGGGACGGCGGCTAGGGGGAGCCCCCGCCGTCGCCGGGGCGCGACCGGGGCGCGCCGAGATATGCGGCAATCACGCGCCGATCCGACGCGAGATCGCGCGCACGTCCGTCGGCCACGATTCGCCCCCGCTCCAGCACGTAGCCCCGATCCGCGATCTCCAGCGCCTGCAGGCCCATCTGCTCCACGAGCAGCACCGCGACGCCCTGCTCACGGATGCGGCGGACCGCGTCGAACGTCTCGCGGACGAGCTTCGGGGCCAGGCCGAGCGAAGGCTCGTCGAGTAGGAGCAGCCGCGGTCGCGCCATGAGGCCGCGCGCCAGCGCGAGCATCTGCTGCTGGCCACCCGACAGCGCGCCGGCGACGGTGTCCAGCCGGAAACGGAGCGCCGGGAACCGCTCGAGGACACCGTCCAGCGCGTCGAAGCTGCGCCGGCTCAGGGCCCCCAGCATCAGGTTGTCGCGGACCGTTTGATCGGCGAAGATGCCCCGCCCTTCCGGCACCAGCGCCACCCCCGCACGCACGACTTCCCAGGACGGCCGCCCGGTCATCTCCCGACCCGCGAAGGTGATCCGCCCCCGGGCTGGGCGGAGGACGCCGGCGAGGGTCCGGAGAAGAGTCGTCTTGCCCGCGCCGTTCGGCCCGATGACCGCCACGATCTCCTCACCACCGACCGCGAGCGAGACGCCGCGCAGGACCTCGATCTGTCCGTGACGAACCCAGAGATCGCCGACGTCGAGCAGGCTCAGGCTCATGCGCTGCCCAGATAGGCTTCGACGACGGCGGGGTCGCGCTGGACAGCCTCCGGCCGGCCCTCGGCGATCACCCGCCCCTCGTCGAGCACGGTCACGCGATCGGAGACGGCCATCACCAGCTCGATGTGATGCTCGATGAGCAGGATCGTCAGCCCGGCCTCGCGCAGCCGGCCCAGCAGCGCGTCCAGCTCGGCGATCTCGGTGGGGACCAAGCCGGCGGCCGGCTCGTCGAGCAGGAGCATGGTCGCGCCGGCGCCCAGGGCGCGACCGATCTCGAGCCGGCGCCTGAGCCCGAACGGCAGCGCGCCGGCGGGAACATCGGCCCAGTCCCCGAGGCCCGCCGTCTGCAGAAGCGCCGTGGCCTGCTGACGCAGGGCGGCCTCGGCGTGGCCGGTGCCGGTCAGGGCCGCGGCGAACGATCCGAGGCGGTGGCCGGCCACGCCGACCATGACGTTCTCGAGGACCGTCAGCTCCTCGAAGAGCTGGGGCGTCTGAAACGTGCGCGCGAGCCCGCGCCGCGCGATGGCCGCGGGCGTCAGGCCGGTGATCGGTACGCCGTCGAAGGTGATGTGCCCGCGGTCGGGTCGGTAGAAGCCGGTGACGAGGTTCACGAGCGTCGTCTTGCCGGCCCCGTTGGGCCCGATCAGCGAGTGGATGGTTCCCGCCGCCACCGTCAGATCGACGTCCGCCACCGCCTGGATGCCGCCGAAGGCCACCGAGAGGTCCTCCACGACGAGCAGCGGCCGGCCCGGCGCCGGGGCCGGGCGAGCCGCGAAGCCCGCCGCCGCATCGGCGGGCGCCCAAGCGCTCGCGGACCCGGCCGGCGGCGCGGGGACGGCGCGGGGCTGGCGTCGCCACAGGTCCTGAACGGCGCCCACGGCGCCGCGGGGCAGAAAGTAGATCGAGCCCAGCAACAGGCCGCCGTAGAAGATCAGGCGATAGTCGAGAAACTCGCGCAGCAGCTCCGGCAGCAGCACCAGAACGAGCGCCCCCACCAGCGGACCGGCGAGGATGCCCAGACCGCCGAAGAGCACGATCAGCAGGAACAGGATCGACGTTTGCAGCGTGAAGCTGTCGGGGCTGACGTAGCCGTTGAGGAACGAGAAGAGACAGCCGCCGGCGCCGGCGAAGGCCGCCGAGATGGTGAAGGCCGCGGTGCGGAGCCCGTAGGTCCCGAGCCCCAGCGACTCGGCGGCGATATCGCTCCCCTTCACCGCGATGAGGGCCCGCCCCCACGCCGAAGACATCAAGTTATGCGTCATCCAGAGCGCCAGCCCCGCGGCCGCCGCCACCACGAAGTAGTAGCGGCCGAGCGGCAGGGGGACGCCGGCCAGCGTGGGCTTGGGGATGTTGAAGATGCCCCCGGGGCCGCCGGTGAGCCCCACCCACTCGATCAGCGCGTGCTCGACGATGATGCCGAACGCGATGGTGACCATGGCCAGGTAGGGGCCGGACACGCGGAGCGCCGCCAGCGCCAGCACCGCGCCGATCGCCGCCGTGAGCGCGACACTGAGCGGCAGCGCGGCTGCCAGCGCGAGGTGCCAGCGCGTGGCGAGGATCGCGGCGGCGTAGGCGCCGATGGCATAGAGCCCGGCGTGGCCCAGCGACACCTGCCCGGATAGTCCGGCCAGCACGTTGAAGCCGCTGGTGATGACGACCATGATGCCGACGGTCATCCCGAGGTACAGGTAGTAGGTGTTGGCCGTCAGCAGTGGCACGCTGGCCGCGACGGCGGCGGCGACGGCCCAGAGCAGGCGCGCGGTCACACGCGGCGGGTCGGCCGCGCGCCGCCGAGGCCCCACGGACGCACGACCAGCATGGCGATGACCACGGCAAAGCCGACGATCTCGCGGGCGCCGGTCGATACGTAGCCGGCGACGAAGGATTCGATCAGCCCGTAGAGAAAGCCGGCTACCAGAATTCCCCCCGCAGAGTCGAGACCGCCGATGATGGCGACGGCGAACGCCTTGAGCCCGATGATCGTGCCCATGGTGGGCGCCACGTTGAGGAGCGGCGCCAGCAGCAGGCCCGCCACCCCCGCCAGGAGCGCCGAGAGCGCATAGGCGGTCATGACGGCGCGCGGGATGTGGATGCCCATGAGCCCCGCCGCCTCGGGGTTGTAGGCGACGGCCTTGAGCTGCTTGCCGTAGAAGGTCCGGTGGTAGAAGAACTGCACGCCGCCCATGAGCGCGAGCCCCACCACCGGCACCAGCAGCTCCTGGGGATAGACGCCGGCGCCGGCGACGAGCACCGGCCGGGTGGCCAGCGCCGAGGGAAAGGCGCGCGCGTCCTTGCCGAAGGTGAGCATCGCCACGTTCTCGGCGATGGTCCCGCAGGCGATGGTGGCCAGGAGCCACGCGGGCGACGCGGAGCGGAAGAACGGCCGCACCGCCAGCCGCTCGATGACGACGCCGAAGAGCGCGGAGACGACGAGGGTGCCGAAGAGGGTCAGGAGGAACGGCCAGCCCAGGGCGACGCGCAGCCCGTAGGCGACGACCGCGCCCACCATCACCGCCTGGCCCTGCGAGAAGTTCATCGTCCGGCTGGTGACCCAGGTGATGTGATACCCGAGCGCCACCAGACCGTACATGCTCCCGACGGCCAGACCGGTGACGAGGAGCTGAATCCCCACGATCGCCCGGACGCTACTTCACGGGCACGATCTTGCCGCCTTTCCAGACGACCATGATGTAGTCGTGGTCGGTGAGGGCGTCGTGCTGCTCCGGCGTGAACGGCCGGCGGTAGGTCTTGATCAGGCCGCGGTACTCGCCCTGCAGATTCTCCAGCGCGTCGCGCACCTTGGGCCCGTCCGTCGCCTTCGCCTGCTCGATCGCCGTCGCCACCAGATGCATCCCGTCGTAGGCGTTGGCGGTGCCCACCGGCGCCGTCACCTCTTCGGGGCCTTTGACGTTGAACTTCTCGCGCAGCATCCGCAGCACGTACTGGCCACGCTCGTTCTGGGACCCGAAGAAGGAGTAGGTCTGGAAGAAGACGACGCCGTCCGAGAGCTCGCCGGCCAGCTCCGGGAAGCGCCCGCCCGAGATGCCCCAGTGCGAGAGGACCGGCACCTCCCAGCCCGTCTTCGCTTTCGACTTCACCACCTGGGCGCCCTCGGGGGCGTTGGCGACGAGCACGACGAGGTCGGCGCCCTGCTGGCGCAGGCGCAGCAGCTGCGGGCTCATGTCCGGATCGTTCCAGTTGAACTTCTCCACGCCCACGGTCTTGAGGCCCTTGTCGGCGAACCACTTGGTGAGCCCGGCCTCGTTGGACTGACCCCAGGGCGTGTTCTCCAGAAGGAGCGCCGGCTTGGCCTTCCGGAGGCGCTCGGTGGCGTAGCGGACGAGGAACTTGTCGACGTAGTCGTCGTTGCCCGACACGCGGAAGACGTAGTTGGGAGCCTGGCCGTTGCGCGTGATGTTCGTCGCCGCCGCCCACGCGCCCATGTAGGGCGTCTTGAGCTCGTGCCAGACGGGGACCTGGGCCAGCGCCACCGTGGAGTGCAGCCCGCCGAAGACCGCGGCCACCCGCTCGCGCTCGACCAGCTCACGCGCGATGGTGACCCCCCTGGTAGGGTTGCCCTCGTCGTCGCGCACCACCAGCTCGAGCTTCCGCCCGCCGAGGACGCCGCCCTTGGCGTTGACCTCGGCGATGGCGATGAGCAGCCCGCGGCGGATCGCTTCGCCCGAGGCCGCCGAGCCGCCCGACATCGCCGCCGCCAGTCCGATCTTCACCGGTGTCGACTGGGCGGCCAGGTGCGATGCCGCGAGCGTGGCGGCGATGCAGCCTGCGAGAATCCAGAGGAGCCTCTGCCCGAGTCGCATGAACCTTTCCCCCTCCGTCGATGGTGCCCGACCATACCACAGAACCCCGGAGGGTTGCGTTCACTGGTCAGCGCGCCGACGCGAACAGCGCCTCCATGCGCTGGACGGCGGCGTCCCAGTCGAACGCGGTCGTCACCAGCCGCTGACCCGCCGCCGCGATCTTCTCCCGCAGGGAGGCGTCGGTGGCGAGGCGCTCGAGCTTCACCGCGAGGTCCCCGACGTCCCGCCGCCGCGCCACCAGCGCGGTCTCGCCGTCGCGGGCGTAGTCCCGGCAGCCGCCGTTGTCGTAGGTCACCAGCGCGGCGCCGCAGGCCATGGCCTCCATGGGAGGCATCCCCAGGCCCTCGTCCCAGGAGGGGCAAAGGTAGATGTCGCAGCTCGAGTAGATCGCGGCCAGCCGCTCCTGGGGCGGGTCGACATGAAACTCGTCGTAGCCGACGCGTGCTGGCGGCGGCTTGACGCCGAACCCGACCAGGCGGAGCGACGACACCCGGCGCTTCACGCGGGCCACCGCCTCCAGCCCCTCGGCGCCGCCCTTCCATGCGTAGTCGTGGTGGAGCATCAGCACGCGCGGTCGCGGGCTGTCGATGTCGACGGAGACCCGGCGGAATAGTGATCGATCGACCGGCGTCACCAGCACCTCGGCACCACTGCCGAACCGCTCGCGCATGACGTCGCGGAGCCAGGTGGAGATGACGATCTTGGCGAGCGGCAGGCGATAGGTGGCGTCCACCTCCGCGGGCTCGCCGTGGTACAGGCTCTCGTAGTGCTGGACCAGGTAGAACTTGGCGCCGCAGCGCGGCGGCGCCGCCGCCACCACCGGCGCCGACTGCCAGGCGGTGGCGACGAGCGCGTCGGCGTCGGGCAGGCGATCGGCGGTCCAGCGCGCCACCCAGCTCACTCGCGGGCGGAACCCGGGAATCCAGTGGGGCCGCTCGCGTAGGAGCGTGCGGCGCCAGGTGCCGAGCCGCGCCCGGGCGGGAACGATGACCTCGAGGGCGTGGCCCCGCCCCGCCAGCCGGTCCGCGTACGTCAGGATCGCCCGTACGCCTCCCGCAATTCTGACATGCGGGCAGAGGAAGGTGATCCTCACCGATCAGATCGCCATGGAGACCTGGCCCGTCTTGCGGTAAGCCGCGGGATCGAGCGGGACGTTGATGCACCAGACCTCGTCGGAGGCGAGCGCCCGCTCCAGCGCGGGCCCGATCTGGTACGGGTCGGTGACCAACGCGCCGCGGCCCCCCAGGGCCTCGACCATGAGGTCATAGCGCGTCGTCGGCAGCGATGTCGCCACCGTGCGCTCCTGGCCGAAGAACGAGAGCTGGGGGTTGCGGATCTGCCCCCAGCCTCCATCGTTGCCGATGATGCACGTCAGCGGCAGCCCGAAGCGGACCGCCGTCTCCATCTCCATGCCGTTGAGCCCGAACGCGCCGTCGCCGGCGACGAGCAGCACGCGCTGTCCGGGATGGAGCAGCTTGGCGGCGATGGCGAAGGACGGTCCCACGCCGAGACAGCCGAACGGCCCGGGATCGAGCCACTGTCCCGGACGGGAGAGCGCCACGATCTTCGCCGCGCAGCTCACGACGTCGCCGCCATCGCCCACGACGATGGTGTCGGGCGTGAGCACGCGCGCGATCTCGGCGGCCCAGCGGTAGTGCGACACCGGCACCTGGTCGGAGGCGCACTGCGCCTCGAGCTGCTGGTACCCTTCCCGCTCCCTCTGCCCGACGCGCCGGCGCCACTCCTCCCAGCGCGCCGGCAGCGCCGGCGGCAGCACCTCGGCAAGTTGCTCGAGGACACGCCCGATGTGCCCCACCAGCCCCACCTCGAGCGGCCGGTTGCGTCCCGGCTCCGCCGGGTCACAGTCGACCATGCAGACCATCGCGTCCTCGGCGAACGTCGGCGGCCGCCCGTAGCCAAGGCGGAAGTCGAGCGGCGCGCCCAGCACGAGCACGAAGTCGGCGTTTGCCAGCGCCCAGCCGCGGGCCTGGGCGTGGGCCAGCGGATGATCCGATGGCAGGCAGCCACGCCCGGCGCCGTTCATGAAGACCGGCGCGCCGGCGGACTCCGCGAAGGCGGCCAGCGACTTCGCCGCGTCGTCCCAGTACACGCCTCCCCCGGCCATGACGACCGGGCGCTCGGCCCGCACGAGCAGATGCGCCAGGCGCACCACGGCGTCCGGATCCGCCTGGGTCGGCGTGCGGTGCACGTAGCCGGTGGGGACGGGCGCCAGGCGATCCTCGACTGTGTTGAGCAGGAGATCCACCGGGATCTCGACGAACACGGGTCCGGGGCGTCCGCTGAGCGCGGTGCGGACGGCGGTCGTCAGCACCTCGGGGATCTGGCGCGTCTCGGGCACGGACCACGAGCCCTTCGTGATCGGCCGGAGCAGCGCCACCTGCTCCATCTCCTGGAGCGCGCCCCGGCCGCGCAGGCCCAGCGGCGCCGCGCCGCCGATGAGGAGCAGCGGGCTCCGGGCGGCGTAGGCATTGGCCACGCCGGTGACCGCATCCGTCACGCCGGGCCCGGCGGTGACGATCGCCACGCCGACGTTCCGCGTCAGGCGGGCGTAGGCGTCGGCGGCGTGGGCGGCGGCCTGCTCGTGGCGCACGTCGATGAGGCGGATGCCTTCCTTGAGGCAGCCGTCGTAGATGGGCAGGATGTGACCGCCGCAGAGCGTGAAGACGTGCTCCAGGCCCGCCTGCTTGAGGACCCGCGCCACCAGCTCGCCACCCGTCAGCTCAGCCATGATGGTGCCTCCGGGGAGAAGTCGGGCGACCGCCGAGATGGGGCGTGTGGTGACGGTCGGGGTGGTGTGCCCCTGCGAGACCCGTGTCGTGCGAGGCGTCGTGCCTCGCGCCCGCAGATAGCGCGCGCGCATCGATGGGGAGCGCGGTCGAGCAGGGGCATGCCACCCCGACCGCCGCACCGCGCGGAACCCCGGGCATCACCAGAACTTCTCCCACTTGACCGCCTTACGGTCGAGCCCTTTGGCGACCAGCACGTCGCGGACCCGGTTGATCATCTCGCCCCCGCCCGAGACGTACGCGACCACCCCGTTCACCTCGGGCATCAGCCGGTCGACTGCCCGCGTCGCGTCACCTTGCTCGCCCGTCCACCCCCGGTCGGCGTTCCCGACGATCGGATGATACGCGAACGCCGGAAACCGGCGGGTGAGCGACCGAAACTCGGCGTCGTAGGCGAGCCACCCCGGATTCCGCGCCCAGTAGATGAGCGTGGCCGGGCGGCCGAACCCGGTCCCGTATAGCTCCGTGAGGATCGAGCGGATCGGCACGATGCCGATCTCCTCGGCGACGAAGAGCGGACGCCGGCGGTCGGCGCGCGTGAAGACGAAGCCGCCCAGCGGGCCCTTGAACCGCACCTCGTCCCCCGGCTTCAGGGCGCGGAACCACTCCGAGCCGATCCCGCCCGGCGCCACGTCGGCGCACAGCGTGATCCGCTTGGGCGACTGGGGGGTGGAGGCGACCGAGTAGGCGCGCACGGTCTTGGGCCCGAACGGAATCGACACCCACTGTCCGGCCTCGAACTCGAGCGCCGGCGGGTCCTGGATGTCGAGGTCGGCTTCGAGGATCTCGGGCGTCAGCGCGCGCACGCCGCTGACGCGGGCCCGGCACTCTTGGGGCTTCGCGGCCATCGGCTCAGCGCGGGCGGAAGCGGGGCAGGATCTCCGCCGCGATCATCTCCAGCTGCTCGCGCTCCTCGGAGGGCTCGCAGATCGGGTTGAGCAGGAAGTACGTGCAGCCGGCGGCGCGGAACCGCTCGATCTGGGCGGCGCACTGCTCGGGCGTGCCGATGACGCCGTACTTGTCGGCGAGCGGGGCGAAGTCCTGGGCGTAGCGCCGGCTGAGGCGGGTCACCCACGCCGCCCGCGCGCGCTCGTGGTCGCGCCCCACCGTGATGAAGGCCAGGTGCGCGGTGACGAAGCCGTCGAGGGCGCGGCCGTGCGCAGCGGCGGCGGCGTGGATCTTGGCCAGGCTCTGCGTGTAGCGCTCGGGCGTCACGACGTAAGAGACCCAGCCGTCGCCCTGCCGGCCGGCGCGCGCCAGCGCCGCGTCCGAGCGGCCGCCGACCCAGATGGGCGGGCCGGGCTTCTGCACGGGCTTGGGATCGATCGAGACGTTCTCGAACTGGGTGAAGCGCCCTTTGAAGGTCGCCGGCGTGTCACGCCAGAAAGCGCGCACGACGTCGATCGCCTCGGAGACGCGCGCGCCCCGCTCCCGGTGCGGCACGCCGCAGGCCTCGAATTCCTTGGGGTTCTCGCCGCCCACCCCGACGCCGAAGATCAGCCGGCCGCCCGAGAGCACGTCGAGCGTGGCGGTGACCTTGGCGGCGACCGCCGGCGGGCGCAGCGCGAGCAGATAGACCGCGGTGCCGAGCCTGATGCGGGTGGTGATGCCGGCGTACGACGCCAGCAGGGTGAGCGACTCGTAGAGCGGCAGGTTGAAGGATACGTGATCGCCGCACCACACCGAGTCGAACCCGAGGGCCTCCACGCGGCGCACCAGCCCGAACTGCTCCTGGGGAGGGTGGAGCGACAGGGAGGCGCCGAACGAGGTCACCGGGGGAAGGCCTCGCGGACCCCGCCGTCCACCGTGATCGAGCAGCCGGTCGTCTTGGCCGAGCGGTCGGAGGCGAGGAACAGCACCGCCTCGGCGACGTCCTCGGGCAGGATCCTCACGCCCAGCAGGTTGCGCTGGCGATAGAAGTCCTCGAGCTGGTCGACGGCGATGCTCTGGGCGGCCGCCCGCTGGCGCCGCACCTCGTCCGACCAGAGGCGCGAGTCCTGGAAGACGGCGTCAGGGTGCACGATGTTCGAGCGGATGCGGTAGGGGGCGCCCTCCAGGGCGAGCACCTTGGCCAGCTGAGCCTCGGCCGCCTTCGCCGCCGAGTAGGCGGCGAAGTCCTTGCCGGGCGCCATCACGTTCTTGGTGGCCACGAAAACCAGCGCGCCGCCCAGTCCCTGACGGATCAGGATCCGCATCGCCTCCCGCGCCACCAGGAAATGTCCGGTCGCGTTCACGGCGAACGACCGCTCCCAGTCGGCCAACGCCATCTCCGCCACCGGCGCCGAGTGGGCGATGCCCGCGTTGGAGACGAGGATGTCGAGCCCGCCGTATTCGAGCGCGGCCGCCTCGAAGGCCGTGCGCACCGAGGCCTCGCTGGTCACGTCCATCATGAGGCCCCGGGCGCGCCCGCTTCCGGCGGCCGCCGTGATCTCTTCGGCCGTCTTCCGCGCGCCGGCCTCGTCCACGTCGCCCACGACGACGTGCGTCCCTTCCGCCGCCAGGCGGCGGGCGACGGCGCGGCCGATGCCGGAGGCGCCGCCGGTCACCAGCGCGATGCGGCGCGCCAGCTCCTTCTCGGGCGGAGCCAGCGTCAGCTTGTAGAGCTCGAGCGGCCAGTACTCGACGTCGAAGGCGTCCCGGGCCGTGAGCGACACGTAGCGGCCGAAGGCGGAGGCGTGGCCGATGACGTCGATGGTGTGGTGATACATGTCGCGCACGATCCCGGCCGTGCGGCGGTCCCGTCCGGCCGTGAACATCCCCAGACCGGGCACGAGCACGATGCGCGGAAGCGGATCGGTGAGCTGGGCGCCCTCGAACCGGTGCTCCTCGAAGTAGCGCGTGTAGTCCCGCTCGAACTCGGCGAGGCTCCGCTCGATCGCCTCGGTGACGGCGCCGGCGTCGCCGGTCTCGTCGAGTCTCACCGCGCACGGCAGTCGCTTGGTGTAGATGGTGTGGTCGGGCGTCGCCGGCCCCACCTGCGACAGCGCGGGCGCGTCGACGGACGAGACGAACTCCGCGACTGTCGGCGTGTCGTCGAACGTCACGATCGCCCGGCGGTGGCGGCTCAGCAGACCGCGGAGGCGCGGCGCCACCGCCAGCGCGACCTCGCGCCGCCGCAGAGGCGCCAGCACCGGCACCCGCGGACCCCCGAAGAGCGTGCGTCCCTGCTTCCGCTCGGCGATCGCCTCCTCGGCGCGCGTGATCAGCTCGATCGTGGCCTCGTAGGCCTCCCGGACCGTCGCTCCCCAGGTGATGGTGCCGTGGCGCTCCAGGACGACCGCCTTGGGCTCCGGGTGCTCGGCGATCGCGTCGGCCACCTCCTTGGAGATGCGGAAGCCGGGCCGGCGATACGCGAGCGCGATGACGTCCTTGCCGTAGACGCCGGTCAGCACCTCGCGGCAGCGGTCGTTGTTGGTGAGCGACACGATCGCGTCGGCGTGGGTGTGGAGGACGGCGAACGCGGGCAGGAAGCCGTGGAGCAGGGTCTCGATCGACGGCCGGGGACCGCCGATATCCATCAATCCGCGCGCCAGGTAGTCCACCATCTCCTGGTCGCCCATGTCCTCGCGACCCAGCAGCGCGCGGATGTCGTCCATGCGGACGCCGGGGAAGTCTTTGGGCTGGATCGATTTGAGGTCCGAGCCGCTGCCCTTGACCCGCAGCGCGTCGACGTCGTGGCCGCGATGATCACGCTCGACCGTCTTGATCGAGGTGTTCCCGCCGCCCCAGACGACCAGCGAGGTCTCGGCGCCGATCAGGCGGGAGGCGTAGACGAGCAGGTCGAGCGGGGCGAGGTCTCGGGCCTCGGCGTCGTTCCAGCGAGAGCGCATCGCGGCTTCACGATATCACGAGTACCGCGACGGCCGTCGCTGGGGAAGGCCGCAGGGCGGCGGGCGGGTGCTCGCGCCCGCCGCCCGAGGTTGGGCTCAGCGAGCGTCGAACACCGTGATGCGGTCCGCGGCCACGGGCGCGAACGGCGCCTGCGACGTCTCGACGCGCTCGGCTTGCGTCACCGACGGGCTCTGGGACACGGTCGGGGGGCCGGCAGAGGTGCCGCCCAGGATCGTGCCGCACTCCTGCTTGGTCTTGTAGGCGCCGTAGCCGGTGCCCAGCACCGCGCCCGCGATGGCGCCGATGGCCGCGCCCTTGCCCGCGCTCTTGCCGCCGTCGGCGATGGCGCCGCCCGCAGCGCCGAGACCGGCGCCGAGCAACCCGCCGAGCACGCCGGGCTTGGCGATCCGCACCGTCCGGTCGGCACCCGTCGCGCAGTCAGCGGGGACCGAAGCCGTCGCCGTCGGCGGGTACACCGCCGGCTGAGCTGGAGCCGACGCCACGACCGGGGGCGCCGGCGGCGCCGCCGGAGCAGCCACCACCGCAGGAACCGAAGCCGGTCGATGGGCGACAGCCGCCGACGGCCGATAGGCGGTCGGCGGCGCCGAGGCGCGTCGAACAGCCGGAGCCGTTGGCGCCGCAGTCGTCTGGGAGATCGATTGGGGGTCCGCGGTGACCGCCGGCTGCATGATGTACGCGGTGGTCAGACCGGTGACCAGCGCCGTGGTGGTGACCAGGGCCATCCCGATCGTCGCCAGCTTCCAGGGGGTGCTCATGGTCGTTTCCTCCTGTCACCCGATCTGACGGATGGAGCCGTCGCGCTATTTACCCGGATTGACACCCCCGGAACGACCTTCTAAGGTCTGCGCGTGAAGCTCAGGTGCGTGCTGACCATGCTCGCCATCGTTCTCGGACCGGCGCTCCCATCCGCCGCCGACGCCGACGGGATCATGCTGGTGCCGGCGGGCGCGTTCTGGATGGGACGCGACGACGGTCCGCCCGAGCAGGCGCCGCTGCATCGGGTGTTCGTGCGGGACTTCTGGATCGACCGCCACAAGGTCACCAATGCGGAGTTCGCCCAGTTCCTGAATGCGCAGGGGGCGGTTTCGCCCGAGGGCGAGCGGCGCTTCGACGCCGACGACGAGGACGCGCGGATCCATCAGGCCAACGTCGGTCCGCCGCCCCATCCGATGTATGGCCAGCCCGTGCGATGGATGGCCGACCCCGGCTTCGAGCGCCGCCCCGCCGTGGAGGTCACGTGGTTCGGCGCGCGCGACTACTGCCGGTGGAAGGGGCGTCGGCTGCCGACGGAGGCGGAGTGGGAAAAGGCGGCGCGTGGCGACGACAAGCGCCCGTATCCGTGGGGCTTCGCCCCTCCCTCACCGGAGCGGGCGGTCTACGGCCGCCGCTACAACGCCACCGAGCCCGCCGACGCGCGGCCGGCGGGCCGGAGCCCCTACGGCGTCGAGGACATGCTGGGCAATCTGCGCGAGTGGACGTCGACGATCCTCCGACCGTACCCTTATCGGCATGACGACGGGCGCGAGGGCCTCACGGGCGAGGGCAGGGGAGTGCGAAGCCGCAGGGCGGACGCGGAGCCGCAGGCGGAGCGCGCCCGAGGCGAGCCTGTGAGGGTCGGCGCCCCTGTGAGCGTCGTCGTACGCGGCGCCAGCCACGACGATCCCGCCGGCGAGCTGTCCGTGACCCTCCGGCGCTCGTACGATCGCCGAGGCGCCGCGGCCGGCCATCACCACGTCGGGTTCCGGTGCGCCACATCGGAAGATCTGGGAGGCCGCTGAGCATGAGACATCCTGTGTTAACCCAAAGGTCGAGCGCGCTTTCTCGAGCGCCGGCTTCGCCGGCGCAACCTGGGCTGGGGGAGGCCTCGGAGGGGGCCGTCGCGCCCGGGGGGCGCGCCTGTGAAGTCGCCCCCTCCGACCCATGAGCGCACCTCAGGACGACCTGATGATGCCCTACCCGCTCACCATCACCCACTTCTTCGAACGCACGCGCAAGCTCTTCCCGAAGAAGACGCTGGGCACGCGGGTGCCGGGCGTGGGGCTCGTGAAGTCCACCTACGCCGACTTCGCCGACCGCACGGCGCGCCTGGCCGGCGCCCTGCGCTCCCTCGGCGTGAAGAAGGGCGACCGGGTGGGGACCTTCGCCTGGAACTCCCACCGCCACCTCGAGGTCTACTTCGCCGCGCCCATGATGGGCGCCGTCCTTCACACCGTGAACATCCGGCTCTCCGCCCCGGACATCACCTACATCGTGAACCACGCCGCCGACCGGGTGCTGATCGCGGACGCGAGCTGCTGGCCGACCCTGGAGCCGCTGCGCCGGCAGCTCCCCTCGGTCGAGCACGTCATCGTCATGAAGGACACGCCGGACGCCCAGATCCCGCCCGGCGCGCTCGACTACGAGGAGCTCCTGGGCAGCGCCACGCCGGTGACGGCCTGGCCGAAGCTCGAGGAGACCGACGCCGCCGGCATGTGTTACACCTCCGGCACCACCGGCAACCCCAAGGGCGCCGTCTACACGCACCGGGCGATCTTCCTGCATTCGATGGCGTCGTCGATGACCGACGTGCTCGGCATCTCGGAGCGCGACATCATCCTCCACATCGTCCCCATGTTCCACGCCAACGCCTGGTGCGTCCCCTTCGCCGGCGTCATGAACGGCGCCACCCAGTTCTTCGGCGGTCCCAACCCGCAGCCGCGGGACATCGTCGAGATCGTCCACAACGAGCGCGTCACGTTCGTGGGCGCGGTGCCGACGGTGTGGATCGCCATCGACGCGATCCTGGAAGGGGAGCCGCCGCGGGACGTCTCCTCGATCCGCGCGATTCCGATCGGCGGGTCGGCCGCGCCCCGGACGCTCCTCGAGAAGTTCGACAAGAAGTACGGGGCCCCCATGCTCCACGCCTGGGGCATGACCGAGATGACGCCGCTGGGCACCATCTGCCGCCTCAAGTCCTACATGGAGACGCTTCCCGACGAGGAGCGCTACGCCATTCGGGCCAAGCAGGGCTATCCCACCGTGTGCGTCGATCTCCGCATCGTGGACGACGAGGGGCGCGAGCAGCCCTGGGACGGCCAGAGCATGGGCGAGATGCAGGTGCGCGGCCCCTGGGTGATCCGGTCTTACTACAACAACCCCGAATCCGCCGACCGCTTCACCCCGGACGGCTGGTTCCGGACCGGCGACGTGGCCACCCTCGATCCCGAGGGCTACGTGCAGATCACCGACCGGACCAAAGACCTCATCAAGTCGGGCGGCGAGTGGATCTCGTCCATCGACGTCGAGACGCTGATCATGGGCCACCCCAAGGTCCTGGAGGCGGCGGTCATCGCCGTGCCCCATCCCAAGTGGGTGGAGCGCCCGCTGGCCTGCGTCGTCCCCAAGCCCGGTGCGGAGCTCGCCCCCGCCGAGATCCTCGATTATCTGCGGCCGAAGCTGGCCAAATGGGCACTGCCCGACGCGGTCGTCCTCATCGACGCCGTGCCCAAGACCAGCGTCGGGAAGTTCGACAAGAAGGTGCTGCGCGAGCGCTTCAAGGACTGGACGCCGAAGTGAGGTGTGAGCCGGCCGGCAGTGAGCCGGCCGGCTGTTGACACGGTCGGCCCCGGGCCCTATCCTCCCCCGCACCAGGCTCGCGGGAGAACCATGACGGGATTCAGCTGGCGAAACCCTCCCATCTCTCACGGAGGAGTCGTATGAGGATCAAGCGCTGGAAGCTCACGTGCTGCTGTGGTCACGGTGACCCGAGGGGACGCCGAGAGTTCCTCCGGACGGCGGCCATGGGCACGCTGGCTCTAGCCGGCCTCAAGGCGGCCGGACCGGCTGAGGCCCAGGTGCGGGTCTTCCCGCCACCGCCTCCGTTGACCAGCCCCATCGAGGGCATGATCGACCTCCATGTGCATTCCTCGCCCGACGTCTTCGGGCGGGCCATCGACGACAACGAGGTGGCCCGCAAGGCCGTGGAAGCCAAGATGGGCGCGCTCGTGCTCAAGAACCACGTGATGGAGACGGGCGCCCGCGCCTTCCTGGCCAAGCGGCACGTTGAGGGCAAGATCCCGATCTTCGGCGGGATCGTACTCAACGGGCCCTACGGGATCAACCCGGAGGCCGTGCAGTGGATGTGGCGGATGGAGGGTGGGCTTGGCAAGGTGGTCTGGTTGCCCACCTTCGACGCCGACAACCACGTCAAGACCTTCAAGGACGCGCCGGAGGGCATCAAGGTGGTGGACGCCCAGGGCCGGGTGCTGCCGGCCGTCATCGAGGTCATGAAGATCTGCGCCAAGCAGAACCTCGTCCTCTGCACGGGCCACTCCTCCGGCGCCGAGGCCCTGGCCCTGGTCAAGCAGGCCAAGGACGTAGGTGTTAAGCACGTCGTCGTCACCCACGCACTCTTCACCGTCAACAACATGTCCATGGAGCAGATCAAGCAGGCGGCGGCGACGGGAGCCAAGATCGAGATCGACTTCCTGGGCGCGCTCATGGGTCCCAACGCCCACATGGCCTGGATGCGGCACTGGAAGCAGGTCTCGGTCAAGGACAACGCCGAGGCCATCAAGCAGATCGGTGCCCAGCACGTCGTCATGGGCTCCGACCTCGGCCAGACGGGCAACCCCTCGCACGTCGACGGCATGAAGGCGATGGTGGCCGGCCTCAAGGCGGAAGGGCTCACCGACGCCCAGATCCGGATGGTGGCGCGCGACAACGCCGCCGCCATGCTTGGCCTCTAGTGCCGTTCCAACTATTCGCGCCTAGGAAGGCACCGTGTACGTCGTTCGTGGACAGATTTAGTATCAACAAGTTGGAACGGCACTAGGAGGAGCGTATGAGCGATCTCAGCAGGCGACAGTTCCTCGGGCGCGCGGCGGCGGGCACGGCGGGCCTGGCCGGTATCCTGGCCGCCAAGACCCCGCCGGCGGTGGCCCAGCAGCGCGAGATCTCGTACCTCTGCTGGAACAACTTCGCCCCGGCCTCAGACAAGAAGCTGGCCGAGATCGGCCAGCGGTTCGCCAAGGACACCGGCATCAAGATCAAGATCGACCACATCGCCCACCCTCAGCAGGCGGCGAAGTACGCCTCCGAGGTGCAGAGCCAGGCCGGGCACGACCTGATCGAGATGCGCATGCACTTTCCGTGGCTGTATGAGACCCAGCTCGTCGAGGTGTCCGACCTGGTCGCCGAGCTAGAGAAGAAGTATGGCAAGGCCCTTTCCTCGGCCCAGGAGACGGCCAACGTCCGCGGCGTCTGGCGGGCGGTGCCCCAGTACCACACGTTCTTCGTCGGGAGCTACCGGGAGGACCTGTTCAAGAAGGCGGGCCTCAAGGTGCCCGACACCTGGGAGGACCTCTACACCGTCGGCAAGGAGCTGAAGAAGATGGGGCACCCGGTGGGGATCCCCATCAGCCAGAACTACGACACCATCTCCACCGCCGGCCCCGTCCTCTGGTCTTTGGGCGGTATGGAGATCGACCGCGACGGCAAGACCGTGCGGATCAGCTCGCCCGCGACCGAACAGATGATCGAGTGGTACAAGAAGATGTTCCGCGACTGCATGGAGCCCGAGGTCCTCTCCTGGACCGACGCCAGCAACAACGACACGCTCAACGCCGGCAAGGCCGGCTGGATCCACAACCCCATAAGCGCTTACATCGTCGCGCGGAACCGCAAGATGGTCACCGCCGACGGCATCAACCACCACCGGAGCCTGGCTGGCCCCCACGGCCGCCACGAGACCGACGTGCCGCGCCACATCGGCATCTGGAAGTTCTCGAAGAACGTCGAGCCGGCCAAGGAGTGGATCCGTTATCTGCTCGCGAAGAAGGACGTCTACGACGAGTACATCATGTCGGGAGACGCCTTCAACCTGCCGGTGTACGCGAGTCTCCTGGACCACCCGGTGCTGAAGACCGACCCCAAGTTCGCCGCGCTCAAGCAGGAAGGCGTGCAGTTCCACGCCTATGGCTGGCCGGCGCCCCCGAGCGACAAGGTCCAGCGCATCACCAACGAGTTCATCCTCCCCAACATGATTGCCAAGGCGGTGACCGGCACGCCGACCAAGGAGGCCATCGCCTGGGCCGAGAAGGAAATGAAGCGGATCATCAGCGGGTGACCGGTGGCCGTCGGTAGCGTCCGCGTCGGACCGGTCGTTCCCCGGCCCGGGCTCCGGGTCTGGGAGCTGCTCGACCACGAGCGGTTCCTGGGCCCGGCCTTCGTCACCCCCGCCCTGCTCCTCATCACGCTGCTGGTCGCCTACCCGTTCTGCATGGCCCTCTACTTCGCCATGTCCAACGCCTTCATCGGGCGTCCCAGCCACTTCATCGGTCTCCGGAACTTCGTCGGGCTATGGGAGAGCGACGCCTTCCGCCAGACATTCCAGAACGCCTTCGTCTTCACCGGCGCCTCCGTCGCCCTCAAGCTCGTCCTCGGCATGACCCTGGCCCTGCTCCTCAACCAGCAGCTCTGGTTCAAGCGGATGATCCGGGGAGCGGTGCTGCTGCCGTGGGTGATCCCGACCGCGCTCAGCACGCTGGGCTGGTGGTGGATGTTCAACTCCCTCTACAGCGTGGTGAACTGGACGGGGCTCGCGCTGGGGCTGATGGATCCCCCCGGGCCCAACTGGCTGGGGCAGAAGTACTACGCCATGACCGCCGTCGTCACGGTGAACGTCTGGCGGGGGCTGCCCTTCTTCGCCATCACGATCCTGGCCGGGCTGGTGTCGATCCCGCGCGAGCTCTACGAGGCGGCCGAGGCCGACGGCGCCGGACCGGTCGCCCGCTTCTGGCACGTCACGCTGCCCATGCTCAAGCCGGTGCTGGCCATCGTCGTGCTGTTCTCGACGATCTTCACCTTCAGCGACTTCAACATCGTCTACGTGCTGACCCACGGCGGACCCATCAACTCCACCCACCTCTTCGCCACGCTCGCCCGCCAGGTGGGATTGGAGTCCGGGCAGATCGGCCAGGGGGCGGCCATCTCGCTCTACCTCTTCCCGGTCCTGATGCTCGTCGTGTGGGCCCAGCTGAAGTTCGTGCGCCGGCAGGTGTACTGATGACGGTCAAGCGGCGTCCGCTGCTGACGAAAATCGCGCGGCACCTCGGGCTGGTGCCCTTCCTGGTCTTCGCGCTGTTCCCCTTCTATCACATGGCGCTGACGTCGCTGAAGACGGACCGCGAGCTGTACGACCGGCACGCGGTACCGCTCTTGATTCGCGAGGGCCCCACGCTGGAGCACTACCAGAAGCTGCTCTGGGACACGGGGTTCCTGATCTGGACGAAGAACAGCCTGCTGGTCACGGTGCTGGCCACGACGGTCTCCGTGGTCCTCGGCACCATCGCGGCCTACGCCCTGGCCCGCCTGCGCTTCTTCGGCGTGGGCCCCTTCGGCACCGGAATCTTCGTCACCTACCTGGTGCCGACGTCGCTCCTGTTCCTGCCGCTGGCCCAGGTCGTGCACTGGCTGGGGCTGGCCGACTCCAAGTGGGCGCTGGTCGTCACCTACCCGACCTTCCTGGTCCCGTTCTGCACCTGGCTGCTGATGGGCTACTTCCGGACGGTGCCCAAGGAGGTGGAGGAGTGCGCGATGGTGGATGGGGCGACGCGGCTCCAGGCGCTGCTCCGCATCGTCCTGCCGATCGCCGTGCCCGGCCTGGTCTGCGCGGTGCTCTTCGCCTTCACGCTCTCCTGGAACGAGTTCATCTATGCCCTGACCTTCACCTCGTCGTCGGACGAGATCACGGCCAGCGTGGGCGTGACCAGTGAGCTGATCCGGGGCGACATCTACTTCTGGGGTGGGTTGATGGCGGGGGCGGTGCTCGGCTCGGTGCCCATCGTGATCCTCTACGTCTTCTTCCTCGACTACTACGTCTCGGGGCTCACCGCCGGCGCCGTGAAGTAAGAAACCCCGGGACGCAGCACCCGGCCCGGCCCCGGCCCGTCGGGCGCCTCGGGCACCCGGCCCTCTCGGATCAGGGCGCGACCGTTGACGAACGACCAGGCGATGCCGCTGGCCCGCTGGACCAGGCGGGGCCCGCCGTCGGGCAGATCGTGCACCAGCTCGGGCGGATGCTCGGTGATGGTGTCCGGATCGAACACGACGATGTCGGCGGCCAGACCCGGTGCCAGGCGCCCGCGATCGGCGAGGCCGAAGACGTCGGCGGGCATCGAGGTGATGCGGCGGACCGCCTCCTCCAGCGACAGCGCCCGGCGCTCCCGCACCCAGTGCCCGAGCAGCCGGCTCGTCTGGCCCGCCTCGCAGAAGAGGGTCAGGTGGGCGCCCGCGTCGCCGAGCCCGAGCAGGGCCAGGGGATGGGTGAAGATCTCGGCCACGGCGGCGGCGTCGGTGTTCATGATGGCCACGGTGAACTCGGTCCCCAGCTCATCGTCGAGTGCCAGGTCGAAGAACGCGTCCACGACCTCCTTCCCCATGGCCGCAGCGACCTCGTGCACCGTCCGGCCCACGAAGCGGGCGTGGACGGTCCGGTGCACCCGGTGCACGCGCAGTGGCGACGCATCGCCGGTGAAGAGGGCCGAGCGGCCCACCGTCGCCGCGAACTCGGCGCGGAAGGCGGGGTCACCGAAGAGCGCCTGCCAGCCCGAGGGCGGCGTCTCCATGACCCGCCGCCACACAGGGAAGCGGTAGAACACGAAGGCGCCCGAGAGCTGGAAGGTGGCGGTGAGCGGCGAGCACGTAACTTGTGGATAGAGCCGGATGCCCTCACGGTGGAGCGCTTCGAAGCGGCCCAGGATCGTGCGGTGCTCGTCCGGGCGCAGCGGGTTGTGGCGGAGCGAGAGTGGCGTGACCGGGCGCCCGCCGGCCCGATAGAGCTCCACGAACCGGTCGATCTCCGCGACGCGGTCGGGGCGGGTGCCGCCGATCGTGACCTCCAGGATCCCGCGCCCGGTCTCGCCCATCGCGGCCACGAGGCGGGTCAGCTCGTGCTCCTCCGCCACCCGGCTGGGCACGGGACGGCCACGACCCCCGACGTGGTTCGTGTTCGCCGAGGTCGAGAGGCCGACGGCCCCGACCGCCATCGCGTCCTTCACCACCCGACGCATCTCGGCGATCTCGGCCTCCGAGGCTGCCCGCTCCCAGGCGGCGTCGCCCATGACGTACTGGCGGATCGCGGAGTGGCCGACGAAGGCGCCCACGTTCACCCACAGGCCGGCGCGGTCGAGGACGTCGAGGTACTCGCGGAACGTCTCGAACTCCCAGCGGATGCCTTTCTCCATCGCCTCCAGCGACATGCCCTCCACGTACTCCAGCATCCGCATGAGCGTGCCGCGGTCGTCCGGCCGGCATGGCGCGATGGTGAAGCCGCAGTTGCCGGTAACGATGGTGGTGATGCCGTGCCACGACGAGCACGAGGCCAGGGGGTCCCAGGTGAGCTGGGCGTCATAGTGAGTGTGGGGATCGATGAAGCCGGGCGCCACCGCCAGGCCGGCGGCGTCGATCTCCTGCCGTCCGCCCGCCCCGACGGCGCCGACCTCCGCGATGCGGCCGTTCGTCACCGCGACGTCCCCCGGCCGGGCGGGACCGCCGGTACCATCCACGATGAGGCCACCGCGAATCACCAGATCATGCGTCATGGGAGACCCTCCTGGGCGCCGGCGCGATCGTAGCATCGACGCCGGCCCCGCGCAGCCGGCACTACGGGAAGATCCCCAGCTCGATGTAGGTCGCCGCCACCTTGTGGAGCGCGTTGAGGAAGGCGGCCGCCCGCATGTCCTGGATGCGGGCGTCACGATTCCTGAGCTCGCGGATCTGGTGGTAGGCGGTGATCATCGTCTCCTCGAGCCCGGAGTTGACGAGATCGATCTCGTCGGCCCCCCGGGCGATCTTGCGCCGCTCCTCGTCGGGGAAGATCCGGCCGGTCGCCTTCTCGATGGCCGAGAGCATGCGGTCGAACGCCGCCTCCTCGAAGCGCTTGCCCACCCGGCCGAACCTGACGTGGGAAAGGTTCTTGACCCATTCGAAGTAGGAGACGGTCACGCCGCCGGCGTTGAGGTAAATGTCGGGGATGATGAGCACGCCCCGGTCCAGCAGGATCTTCTCCGCTTCCGCAGTGGTGGGGCCGTTGGCCGCCTCGGCCACGATCTTGGCCTGGATCCGCGGCGCGTTGTCGGCGGTGACCTGGTTCTCGAGCGCGGCCGGGATCAGGATGTCGCAGGGGAGCTCCAGCGCCCGGTTGGTCGGCGAGATGCTCTTGGCCCCGGGGAAGTTCAGGATCGATCCCGTCTCCTTCTGGTGCTTGACGACGGCCTCGACGTCGAGGCCCTCAGCCCGGTAGACCGCGCCCTCCCGCTCGGAGAGGGCGACGATGATGCAGCCCGCCTGCTGGCAGAACCTCGCCGTGTGGTAGCCGACGTTGCCCAGCCCCTGGACCACCACGGTCTTGCCTTCGAGGCCGGTGGAGAGGCCGAGCGGCTTCATGTCCTCGGCCACGCCGCACGCCTCTCGCAACCCGAAGTAGACGCCGTGGCCGGTGGCCTCGACGCGCCCGCGGATGCCGCCCTGGGTCACGGGTTTGCCGGTCACGCAGGCCATCGCGTCGATGGCGCCCGGGTGGAACGCCGAGTACGTGTCGTAGATCCACGCCATCTCGCGGGGGCCGGTGCCGTAATCGGGCGCGGGCACGTCGACGCCGGGACCAATGAAGTTCTTCTTGATCAGCTCGGCGGTGTAGCGCCGGGTGATCTGCTCCAGCTCCTGCGCGGAGTACTTCTTGGTGTCGACCCGCACCCCGCCCTTGGCGCCGCCGAACGGCACGTCGACGATGGCGCACTTGTAGGTCATGAGCGCGGCCAGCGCCTTGACCTCGTCCTCGTTGACCTCGGGGGCGAAGCGGATACCGCCCTTGACGGGCACCCGATGGTGGCTGTGCTGGACGCGCCAGCCCGAGAACACCTCGAGGCCGCGCGAGGTCCGCACCGGGAACTGGAAGGCGTAGACGCTGTTGCAGACCTTGATCTGATCGAGCAGGCCTTGGGGGTAGTCCGTGAACGCCGCTGCCTTCTCGAAGTAGGTGTTGACGGTCTCGAAGAAGCTGGGAGCGGAGTTGGCTGTGGCCATGCATCTCCTCTGGCGCCGGGTTCCGGTCATGCCTGGGCGACCCGCTGCTCGAGCCGCCGCGCCGCCCGCGACATCGAGTAGGTGAAGATCCAGTAGACGAGGGCGATGAAGAGGTACAGCTCGAAGGGCCGGATCTCACGGTTGTTGACGATCTGAGCCGCCTTGGTCAGATCCACGTAGCCGATGATCGAGGCCAGCGAGGTGTCCTTGAAGAGGACGATCATCTGGGTGACGATCGACGGCACCATGTTGCGCAGCGCCTGGGGCAGCACGACGTAGGCCATGGCCTGGGCGCCGGAGAGCCCCAGCGCCGTCGCCGCCTCCACCTGGCCCCGTGGCACCGACTGGATGCCCGCGCGCACGATCTCGCCGAAGTAGGCCGCCTCGAAGATCACGAAGGCCGTGAGGGCCACGCCGTACTCGGGGATGGGCAGGCGCAGGAGCTGCGGGATGACGAACCACATCCAGAAGATGACCATCACCAGCGGCACGCCGCGGAAGAACTCGACGTAGAGCGTGGCCGGCACCCGGACCGAGGCCACCCCGGTCAGCCGGGCCAGGCCGATGAAGATGCCGAGCAGGAAGCCCAGCCCGATGGCGGGGATGGCCAGCCGCAGCGTCCCCCCGGCGAAGCCGCCGAGGCCCAGCAGGCCCTGGACGACGAGGAACGTGAAGTTGTTGACGATGACCGAGAGGTCGAGCATCGCTAGCCCGCTCCCACCCGGTTCCGGCGAGGCCTCAACGGGTGCCCTGCCGGGTGCCGGTCCAAGTAACGAGCCAGACGAGGCGCCGCAGGAGGAGCTGAGCAGCGGCCGCCGCTGCGAAGCGACGCTTCATCGGCTCGGAGGGAGGCGCCGGCCGGAGGCGTACGCGGTTGTACGTCGAGGACCGGCGTGGGAGTGCGAGCCGCAGGACGCCGGCGGGCCGCTGGGCGAGCCGCAGGGCGGCCAGGGGCTGGGGCCCCTGCGCCCGAGGCGAGCGAACCCGGAGAATCCTGCCCGTCCGAAGCGAGCCTGGGACCAGTCGTGCGAAGCCGCAGGGCGGCTGCTGCCCGAGGCGAGCCTGCGTGAGTCCGAGAACGAAGTATGGCGACGTTAAATTGGACCGGCACTAGCCCGCTCCCACCCGCGCGATCAGGCCGGGGATGGCGAAGCGGCGCTCCAGGCGCGTCATGACGGCTGCGATCGAGACGCACAGCACCAGGTAGATCAGCGTGCCTGCGGTCAGCGCCTCGATGGCCCTGGCGGTGTAGGTCTCGATCTGCCGGGTCTGGAACGTCAACTCGGCCACGCTGATCGTCAGCGCCACCGAGGAGTTCTTCAAGAGGTTCAGCGACTCGTTGGTGGCCGGGGGCACGATCAGGCGGAGGGCGATCGGCAGGATCACGAGCCGGTAGGCCTGCCACACGCTGAGCCCGATTGCCTGGGCGGCCTCGAACTGGGTCCGGGGGATCGACTGGATGCCGGAGCGGATGACCTCCGACATCCGGGCGCCGTGATAGACGCCCAGCGCGAACGTGCCGGCCCAAAACTCGGCGCCGTGGTTGAAGAGCCAGTCCTGCACGCCGCGGGGCAGGAGCGGCGGGATGCCGAAGTACCAGAAGAACATCCAGACCAGGAGCGGCACGTTGCGGAAGAACTCCACGTAGCACGTCGCCGCCGCCCTGAGCGGCGGCCACGGCACCGTGCGCAGCGCGCCGGAGAGGATCCCCAGCGCCACCGCCAGCAGCCAGGCCAGCGCGGAGATCTCCAGCGTGGTGAGGAGGCCCTGGAGCAGCCAGCCGCCGGACTGGCCGCTCCAGAGCACGCTCCAGTTGAACTCGTACGTCAAGCGACTCGCCTCAGGCGCGCCTCGCCTGCGGCTGCGGCTCGCACTACTTTGGCACCACCTGCAGGGTCATGAAGCGCTTGTTGTCGGCCGTCAGCGGATAGGGCACCTCGCCCTTGGGCCCGAACCATTTCTCGTAGAGCTCGAAGTACTTGCCGGACTCGATGGCCTCCATGAGCCCCACGTTCACGAGGTGGCGGAAGTCCGACTCGTTCTTGCGCATGGCCATCCCGTAGGGCTCGTAGGAGAAGAAGTCGCCCACGATCGCCCACTCCCCGGGGTTGGGCGCCTTGGCGACCAGCCCGGCCAGCTGGATTCCGTCGTTGGTAAAGGCATCAACCTGCCCCTGGGCCAGCGCCTGGAAGGCGGCCGGCTGGTCGGGAAACTCGCGGAGCTGCGCGGTGGGCACCCGCTCCCGGATGATCCGCGCGTTGGTCGAGCCCTGCTGGGCGGCGATGCGCTTGCCCGCGATGGAATCGATGCCCCTGATGGGGCTGCCCTTCTTGACGAGGAACTGGGCGCCGGTGACGAAGAAGGTCAGGCTGAAGTCCACGCTCTCGCGCCGGGTGCGGGTGTCGGTCATGGTGCCGGCAATGAGGTCCACGGCGTTGGAGGAGAGCAGCGGGATGCGGGTCGGCGGCGTGGACTCCTTCTTTTCGACCTTGACCGGCTTGCCGAGCTTCCGCTCGATCGCCGGCTTGACCGCCTGCTCGACGAGATCGATCGAGAACCCCACCCACTCGTTCTGCTTGTTGATGAAGGCGAACGGCGGCGAGCCGGTGCGGGTGCCGATGGTCAGGGTGCCGGTGCGGCTGATCTTCTCGAGCGTCGTCTCGGCGAGCGCGGGCACGGCGCCGCCGAGCACGACGGCGAGGGTGAGGAGCAGCGCGAGCAGTCGCTTCATTGAAGCCTCCGTTCAGTGTGAGAGGATCTTGGACAGGAACTGCCGGGCGCGGTCCGACTGGGGGCTGGCGAAGAACGCCTCCGGGGCGGCCTCCTCCACCACCGCGCCCCCGTCCATGAACACGATCCGGCGGGCCACCCGGCGCGCGAACCCCATCTCGTGGGTGACCACTATCATGGTCATCCCGTCCCGGGCCAGGTCGGTCATCACCTCCAGGACCTCGTTGATCATCTCCGGGTCCAGCGCGGAGGTCGGCTCATCGAACAGCATGATCTTGGGGTGCATGGCCAGCGCCCGGGCGATGGCGACGCGCTGCTGCTGCCCGCCCGAGAGGTTGGCCGGGTAGCTGTCCGCCTTGTCGGGGATGCCCACCCGCTCCAGCAGGGCGCGCGCGGTCTTCTCGACCTCCGCCCGCGCCAGCCCCCGGACCTTGCGCGGGGCCAGCATGATGTTCTCGAGCACGGTCATGTGGGGGAACAGATTGAACGACTGGAAGACCATCCCCACCTGCGTCCGCAGCCGCGTCAGGTTGGCGCCGGCGTTCGTCACCGACTCGCCCAGGACCACGATCTCGCCGCTCTGGACCCGCTCCAGCGCGTTGACACAGCGGATCAGCGTGCTCTTGCCCGAGCCCGACGGACCGCAGACGACGACCACTTCGCCGGCGGCGACCACCAGGTCGATGTCCTTCAGCACGCGGAGCCGGCCGAAGAACTTGTTGACCCGTCGGAACGCGATCGCCGGCTCGGCCATCAGGCGATTACCAATAACACATCTCCGGCATTCACGGGCTGACCGGCCTGGACCCGGACTTCGCTGATGGTGCCGGCGGCGGCCGCCTTGAACTCGTTCTCCATCTTCATGGCCTCGATGACCAGCAGCGTGTCCCCCGCCCGCACCCGGTCCCCCGGCGTCACGGCGACGTGCGTGATCCGACCCGGCAGCGGCGCGACGAGCGTCCGGGGCCCGGGGGCGGCCGCGACGCCGCCCCGGGTGCGGATGACGTGGCGCGTGGCCTCCTCGACCTTCACCGCGTAGATCTCACCGGCGACCTCGACGATCGCGACATCCTCCTGCTCGGTGACGTCGGCGACGTACGACACGCCGCCGACGAGCAGCGAGTAGATCCCCGGAGAGGTCCGGCGTGCATCCACCTCCCACACCTGCTCGCCGATGGTGACCCGATACTGCCCGCGGCCGCCGCTGATCTCGACGGTCTGGGCGCGGTCGCCGGCGGTCGCGACGAACTTCATTCGGGGCGCCCCCGCCAGCCCGGCCGCGCCGCCTGTCGCCAGGCGCTGGGGGGCGGCGCCGCCAGCGTCCCGCGGCCCAGGCGCTCGTACTGCGCGAGCACCGCCGCGATGAGCGCGATGGACGCGTGGCGGCCCTGCCCGGCGCCGAGATCGGGCATGACGCGGTCGAGGAAGCCCGTCGAGAGCCGCCCAGCTCGGAAGTCCGGATGCGCCATGATCCGCTCGAGCAGGGGAATGGTGGTGCGCACGCCGACGACCCTGTACTCGGCGAGCGCCCGCGCCATGCGGTCGATCGCGGCGGCCCGGTCGGCGCCCCAGACGATGAGCTTGGCCAGCAACGTATCGTAGAAGCGCGGCACCGGGTAGCCCTCGTACACGCCCGAGTCCACGCGCACCCAGGGCCCCGACGGGACTCGCAGTCCCCGAATCGTTCCCGGGGAGGGCAGCCAGCCGGCGAACGGGTCCTCGGCGTTGATGCGGCACTCGATGGCGACGCCCCGCCCCCGGACGTCGGGCTGGCCGTAGCCGAGGGGCTCGCCGCCGGCGATACGGAGCTGCTCGTGCACGAGGTCGATGCCCGTCACCAGCTCGGTCACCGGATGCTCCACCTGGAGCCGCGTGTTCATCTCCAGGAAATAGAAGTTGCGCTCGGCGTCCACGAGGAACTCCACGGTGCCGGCGTTGACGTAGGCTGCCGCCTGGGCGATGCGGCAGGCCGCCTCGCCCAGGCGCTCGCGCAACGCGGCGTCGGCCAAGGGCGAGGGGCTCTCCTCCACCAGCTTCTGGTGGCGCCGCTGGATGGAGCACTCGCGCTCGCCGAGGTGGATCACGCGGCCCTGCCCGTCGGCGAGCACCTGCACCTCGATGTGGCGCGGCTCGACGAGGGCGCGCTCGAGATAGATCGAGGCGTCGCCGAAGGCGCTCTGCGCCTCTCCCCGCGCCAGCCGGAGCGCGCCCGCCAGGTCCTCCTCGCGGCGCACCAGCCGCATCCCCTTGCCGCCCCCGCCCAGCGCGGCCTTGATCATGACGGGGTAGCCGATCTTCCGCGCCGCCGCCCGCGCCGCCTCGTCGCCGGTCACGGGCTCGAGCGTCCCCGGCACCAGCGGCACGCCCAGCTCGCGCGCGATCCGCCGTGCGGCCGTCTTGTCGCCCATCGCCCGGATCGCCGCCGGAGGCGGGCCGATGAAGGTCAGCCCGGCCTCCGCGCAGGCCTCGGCGAAGGCCGCGTTCTCGGCGAGAAAGCCGTAGCCGGGATGGACGGCGTCGGCGCCCGCGGCCTTCGCCACGCCGACGATCTTCTCGGCAGCCAGGTAGCTCTCCACCGCCGGCGGGGGGCCGATCGGGTAGGCCTCGTCGGCCATCTGGACGTGCAGCGCATCACGGTCGGCCTCGGAGAAGATGGCCACGGCTCCGATGCCGGCCTCGCGGCAGGCGCGGATGATCCGGACGGCGATCTCCCCGCGGTTGGCGACCAGGACCTTGGCGATCTTCATCGGCTTCGAGTCGTGAGGAACAGGCCCAGGTCCTGCTCGCGGCGCCGCGACGCGCGCACGACCAGGAGGGCGGTCGTCAGGGTCGACCTGAGCTCATGGAGCAGCCGCGTCGTCGCCGGAGTCTCTCCGACGAGCCCTCCGTCCTCCAGTTCCCGGAGATTGTCGCTCAGCATCGGCTCGAGACGGCTCAGGCGTTGGCGGTCGCGCACCACGAGCACCTCGTCCATCACCGAGGCCAGCCGGCGCCGCCACTCTAGCAGACGCCCGCTCGGATGGGGCGACCGGCGCCCATACGCCGCGGGCATCGCCGGCGCCTTCCTCGTGGTAGCCCTTGCCTCGGCAGCGCCGGCGCCGCCGAGGGCGCCGAAGACCAGCGCTTCCATGATGCCGGAGCCGTTGATGCGATCCGCCCCCTGCACGCTGTCGGCGACGTCACCTGCCGCGAAGAGGTTGGGGATCACGCGGTCGCGCCGGGTCGCCGCCCACAGCGCCTGCAACACGCGCGCGCCGAACCGCGGCGGGCAGACGATGCCGCGCGGATAGCTCGAGCCGGCGAGCTGGACGCGGCGGGAGCGCCCGGCGTCCTTGAGCGGCACGCCATGCCGCTCGAGCAGGCCGATCTCGTCGACCGACCGCTCGGCGAACAGCCGCAGCCGCTCGGGGCGCTTGAGCCCGCACCCGATCGCCTGGAGATCGGCGGCGTAGGTCGACGCGGTGTCGGGGTCGGGCATCGGCCAGTTCACCACCGAGAACTCGATCTTCGAGTCGACGGCCAGTGTACAGCCCGACGCCGCGGCCGTCCCTTTCGAGATCAGCGTCACCCGGGCGCCGCGCACGGCGGCGGCGTGGCAGGCCCGGATCGCCGCCCCGCCCCCACCGATGACGGCGACGCGGGTCACTCGCGCACCGCGTTCACGGCCGCTTCGACGAACGACGTGTCGACGATGTCCTTGAGGGGAATGGTCGACTTCACGAACCCGTGCCGGACCCACCACGCCATCTGCCGTTCGATGTCGGGCACGAGGAGCCGGCCGTTGCGGTCCTGAAAGGGAAAGCCCAGCCGGATGATCTCGGGCTTGGCCCCGATGTACTTGGCGGTGACGGCCACGACCTCGTCGTAGTGGGGGCCGGCCTGGACGCGCCCGTCCTTCTGGACCAGGACCGCGTCGTGGTAGTAGCGCGAGGCCTTGACGTAGCCCTTCATGAAGTTGACGGCGCGGGCGCGCTCGGCGGCGAACTTCCTGGAGTAGAAGACCGTGGCGATCTGCCAGGGGAACAGGTCGCCGGCCCACGCCAGGATCTTGCCGAAGCCCTGCGCCTCCGCCGTCCCCGGGAACGGCTGCGGGATGAGGATCGCCTCCACCTGCCGGCCCTTCAGCGCCTCCATCACGGACGGCAAGGCCTGCAGCGGGACGATCTTGACGTCCTCGAGGGTGAGGCCCTCCTTCTCGAGGATGTTGCCGATGTGGTAGTGGAACGTGGATCCAAGCTGGGTGACGCCGATGCGCTTGCCCTTGAGGTCGCGGACCGTGCGCAGCCCGGTCTCCCACAGCTCCTTCTGGACGACGATCGCCGTGAGCGGGTAGCCTGGCCACTCCCGCCCCTTGTCGGCGACGATCCAGAGCTTCTCCCCCCCCAGCACGATGTTGTAGAGGGCGGCCGTCAGCCCGGTGGCCCCCACCTCCGCCTGGCCGGCGGCCAGCGCCGTGGCGATCGGCGCCGCGGCCTGGAAGAACACCAGCTCTGGATCGACCCCGTACTCCTTGAAGAAGCCCTTCTCCACGCCGATGAAGATCGGCGCCGAGGAGGTCAGCTTCAGGACTCCGACCTTGACCCGCTCCGAGGCGCCGGCCGCTGAGCCGGCCAGCAGCACGGCCATGGACAGGACTGCCAGGATCCAGCGCATCCCTCCCCCTCCCTCCCGAATTCGGTGGTGACCGTCAATAAAGTTTGCCGTCCGCGCGAGCGGTTCAGTCTATCCTGACGCCGAACGGAGCCAAAGGCATCCGGTTTGGGAACGACTCTCGATCGGACGGAGGAGCCGATGCCGAAACCGAGCGCCCCGACCACGTCACGGCTGGCCCGTCCCTCGAACCCCCTGCGCCTCACGAAGATGACGGGCTGCCGCCATCGCTCCGGGCCCGGGCGCGCGTTCCGCGGCGCGCTCCTCGTCCTCGTGTGGATGCTGGCCTGCGTCGCGGCGATCAAGTATGTGCTGAGCCTGGCCTGACCCGCGTCACCCCACCCGCCAGGGGATCGCCAGGCGCTCCAGGCGGCCCAGGCCCCAGTGGGAAACCACCCCCAGAAGCGACAGCAGCACGATCCCCACCATGAGCTTCGTCGTCGCCATGATGTTGCCGGCGTGGAGCACGAGGAACCCGATGCCGGACTCCACGGCGATCATCTCGGCGGCGACCAGCAGCAGCAGCGCGGTGCCGGCGCCGAGCTGGAGCCCGGCAAAGATCATGGGCAGGGCCGAAGGCAGGATCACCTTGCGGATCACGCCCGAGCGCCGCGCGCCGAAGGCGACGGCCGCCCGGATCAGGAGGGGGTCGGCCTGGCGCACGCCCGTGTAGGTGTTGATGGCCATCGGGAAGAAGACGCCGAGGGCGATCACTGCCACCTTGGAGGCCTCGCCCAGGCCGAGCCAGAGGATCAGCAACGGCAGCAGGGCGATCTTCGGAATGGGGAACGTCGCCGCGATCAACGGGGTGCCGATCGCCTCCGCCACCGCGAAGAAGCCGACCGTGATCCCGACGACCACCCCCAGCCCGCCCCCGATCGCGAATCCGAGGACGAGGCGGCGGAGGCTCGCGCCGAGGTGCACGAGGATCTCGCCGGTGACGAGCATCTCCCAGCCCTCACGCAGCACGCCCAGGGGCGAGGGCAGGAAGAGCACCGGCACCCAGCCGATGCGCGCCAGCAGCTCCCACAGCGCCACCAGGCCCACCAGGGCCAGCAGGCGCAGCAGCCGATGATCGGGGCGCCGGAGGAACCCCGTGCGGTCCTGCACGGTGATACGGGTGACTGCGCTCATAGGTCGGAGGGGGCGCCTTCACAGGCGCGCCCACAGGGCGCGCTCATTCCACCAGCGCCTGCCGCGCCTGATCCTTGATGAGGCCCCAGATCCGGTCGGTGGTCTGGATGAAGGCGGGCTCGGCAACCATCGCTTCGACCCGGGGCCGCTTCAGCTCCACCGGCACCTCCGCCAGCACGCGCCCCGGGCGGCGCGAGAGCACGATGACCCGATCGGCCATGTAGACAGCCTCCTGGATGTTGTGCGTGACGTAGATGATCGTCTTCCGCGTCCGCTCCCAGATGGCGAGCAGTTCCTCCTGCATGAGCTGCCGGGTCTGGGCGTCGAGCGCGGAGAAGGGCTCGTCCATCAGCAGCACCGCCGGGTCGACCGCCAGGGCCCGCGCGATGCCCACGCGCTGACGCATGCCGCCCGAGAGCTGGTGGGGGTACTTGCCCGCGAACCCCCCGAGCCCGGCCAGCTCGATGTACTGCTGCGCCCGGCGCGCCCGCTCGGCCGCCGGCACGCCCAGCTCCTCGAGCCCGAACTCCACGTTCGCCTGCGCCGTCCGCCAGGGGAACAGGGCGAACTCCTGGAAGACCATCGCGGTGATCAGCCGGCCCGCCGTGGCCGCGCCCTCGAAGTACACGCGCCCCCCGCTCGGCGCCAGCAGGCCGGCCACGATCTGCAGCAGCGTGGACTTGCCGCAGCCGGAGGGGCCCACGATCGTCACGAACTCTTCCGACTCCACCGCCGCGCTCACCTCGCGCAGTGCTTCCACCGGGTGGCCGTGGCGGTCCGCGTACGTCTTGGACAGGCCCTCCAGCAGGACCCTCACGGCGCCCTCAGACGGAAGCGCTGGATCTTGCCGGTGGCCGTCTTGGGCAGTTCGGGGACGAACTCGATCGAGTGGGGGCTCTTGTAACCCGCCAGTCGAGACCTGACGAACGCCACCAGCTCGGCAGCGAGCTCGGCGGAGGGGGTCTGGCCGTCATTCAGCACCACGAAGGCCTGAGGCTTCGTGAGCCCGTCGGCGTCCAGGCGCCCGACGACGCCCGCCTCGATGACGGCGGAATGCTCGACCAGCGCGGCCTCGATCTCGGCGGGGGCGACCCACAGGCCGGCGACCCTGAGCATGTCGTCCGAGCGGCCGGCGAAGTAGAAGTAGCCGTCGGCGTCCTGCCAAAACATGTCGCCCGTACGGAGCCACTGGCCGAGCATCGTGGCGCGCGTCCGCTCGAGCCGGTTCCAGTAGTACGGCGACGTCGTCGGGCCCTTGATGAGCAGGTGCCCAACCGCGCCTGTGGGGACGGGCTGGCCCGCATCGTCGACCAGCCTTGCCTCGAAGCCGGGAACGATTTGGCCGGCCGAGCCCCGGCGCACGGCGCCGGGACGATTGGCGATGAAGTCGTGCAGCGCCTCGGTCGATCCGACGACGTCCACCAAGTCGTGGCCGAACCGCGCCTTCCAGCCATCGAACACCGCGGGCGGCAGCGCCTCGCCGGAGGAGACGCAGAGCCGGAGCGACCGGAGATCGTAGCGCCGCTCCGCCTCCTTCACGTGGAGCATCCGGGCGTAGAGCGTCGCCACCGCGAAGAAGACGGTCGGCCGCTCGGCGGTGATCACCTCGAACGCGCGCTCGGCATCGAGCCGCTGCTCCACCAGCACCGCGGCCGCGCCGACCCGCGCCGGGAAGTAGAGCGTGTTGCCCAGACCGAAGGCGAAGTACATCTTCGACGCCGAGAAGACGAGGTCGTCGGGGCCGAGGCCGAAGACGCCCGCCCCGACCAGGTCGGCGGCCGCCACGAAGTCCTGGTGGGAGTGGACGGCGGCCTTGGGCAGACCCGTGGACCCCGAGGTGTAGCCCCAGTACATCATGTCTTCTCCGAACGTCGGCGCGGCCGGCAGCGTGGAAGGGGCGCCGGCCACGAGGTCGTCCAGGAAGAGCGCGTCGGCGACCCGGCGGCCCACGGCCACGACGGCCCGGAGCCAGGGGCATCGGGAGCGCAGGGCCGTCAGCCGCGTCGCCACGTCGGCCTCGGCCATGACGACCTTGGCGCGGCTGTCGGCCAGGATGAACGCGTACTCCTCGTCGGTCATCAGGGGGTTGACGGGGACGGCCACGGCCCCGGTCTTGACGGCGCCCCAGAAGGCGGCGGCGAACGCCGGCGAGTCGTTGAGGACGAGCAGCACGCGATTCTCGATCTCGACGCCGAGGCTTGCCAGCGCGCTGCCGGCGCGGTTGGCGCTTCGGGCCAGCTCCGCGTAGGTCACGGCGCATCCCGCGTGGCGGAAGACCGTGCGAGCGCCGCGTCCCTCGGCCAGGTGCCGGTCCACGAAGAAGGCCGCGGCGTTGAAGCGCTCAGGCCGGCGCGCGGTCGGAATCACCGATCAATCTTAACCGGAAACGCCTCCCGGCCGGGACCGGGAGCCCGGCGCGTCAGGCCCACCCGTCTTGACGTGGCGCGCCCGCCAGGCCAAAGCCACGAAGCAGTACAACACAGCGAGCAGCTCGAGGGACTCCTCGAGGAAGTACCGGGGCAGGGGCAGGAGCGCGTTCAAACGGCTCTCGAAGAGCTGGACCAGCCCAAGGAGGAGGCCACCCGCCAGCAAGAGGCGGCCCCAGGGCTCACGCGCCATGATCCGCGCCTCCCGCCAAAGGTCCTCGCGTCTCCGCCAGGCGTAGGCGAGCACCGCCACCGCCAGCCCTGCCAGGACGAGGATCACCAGGAGCCGGATTCCGAGGGGGACCGCCGGGCTCATCAGGAACCGCGTGTCGATGACCGGCACCCCGAAGATCCTCCGGTCGAGGTCGAGTTCGAGTTCGATCATCCCGGCGAACATGAGGACGAGGAGAATGTCCAGCGCCGGAGGCCGTCGGGTCGCCGCGACGAGGCAGAAGCCCGCGGCGCCGGCCAAGAGCGCCACCTGCAGCCACTCGATCGTCTGATCTTCGCTGACGATCTGGGCCGCCACTCGAGGATCCCATGCGAGCAGAGCGCTGAGCGCGGCGGCGGTGACCACGGCCAGTCCCACCGCCCACGCACACCAGGCCGCAACCGGACGCCGACGGCGGAGCACGACGTCAGCGTCCCAGCCGCCCGCGCAGGCGCTCGACGAAGTCATCGGGGCGATCGGGCGAGAGCCCCACCCAGCCGTCGGAAGTCTCGAGCCAGACGACGCCGTCGCTGTTGGTGACGAAGAGGCGATAGAAGCCGAGCGTCGTGTTCCAGAAGCGCCCGAAGCGGCCGAAGACGCCCTTGGAGGCGGTCAGGCTGAGGCCGCGGAGGGGGCGCGGCGCACGATCGACGGAGCGGATGACGCGATACGGGATGACCTTGGGGCCGGCGCGCCGCTCGACGTGGACGCCGTCCGCGGCCAGCCGATAGCCCGTCGGCGCCAGCCGTCCCACCACGAAGAGCACCAGCGTGAGCGGCAGGCTCAGAAACAGCCAGCGCACGTCGCCGCTCCTGACCGTGAAGACCAGCCCGAGGGCGGTCATCCCGACCACGCCGAGCCCGACGGCCGCCAGCGTCGACCATCGCTCGCGCGCGCCTAGCGTGGTGCCGAAGTCGTCGAGATTCGTGGTCACGGCCCTTTGGCCGCTCATCCTACTCTCATCACCCCCCTCGTGGGCCCCCATCCGGGGTCTAGAGGCGTCCATCCGGGGGTCTCAATTTCCTGCGATCGTCGGTATTGCTTGGCGTCGGTCCATGTTCCACTCCTGCTGTTCGCTCGATCCTCCGCTCAGCAAGGCGAGTGAGGAAAGCCATGGGCATGAGCAGATCCCTGCGCCGGTCGCTTCGGCTGTCGCCCCTTCCGTTCGGTTGGCTCATTGCAGCAGGTCTCATGCTGCAGCCGCTAGGCTGGTCAGCCGCGAATGTCGACGACATCACGTCTTCGACCGAGCGAAGTCTTGCGCTGGTGACCAGCTCCAAGCCGAACCAAGCTGTCCAGGTACGGGTGAGCGAGACCTACGGCAAGCTGCCCTTGTCCTTCGAGGCCAATCGCGGGCAGACTGATCCCCAAGTCAAATTTCTCGCCCGCGGTCCCGGGCAGACGCTCTTCCTCACCTCCACCGACGCAATGGTCGTTCTGACGAAGCGAGAGCCGCCAGCGCGCAAGCCCATCGCACATGGCCAACCGGCGCCGCGAGGACTGGCGACCGTGACCGCCATTCGCATGATATTCGCTGGCGCGAACACGACTCCACGCGTGACCGGGCTGCAGGAGCTCCCCGGCAAGGCCAACTACTTCATGGGCAACGATCCCACGACGTGGCGCACGAATGTGCCGACGTACGCCAAGGTGCGATACGACGACATCTACCCGGGCATCGACCTCATCTATTACGGCAACCAGCGGCAACTCGAGTACGACTTCGTCGTGCGCCCGGGCGCCGACCCCACCCGGATCGTCCTCGGCTTCCAGGGCGCCGCCCGCTTGGAAGTGGATGCCCAGGGGGACCTCGTGCTGCACACGGCCGCCGGACCGATCCGCCAGCGGAAGCCCGTCATCTACCAGGAGGTCGACGGCGTCAGGACAGAGATTCAGGGCGGCTATGTGCTCACGGACAGGCATCAGGTCAGCTTTCGGGTGGCGGCCTACGTCGCCAGCCAGCCGCTGATCATCGACCCGGTGCTGTTCTACTCCACCTACCTCGGGAGCGGTGGCCTTGACGGGGGCTCTGGGATCGCCGTCGACACCGCCGGCAACGCCTA